>NZ_NPDQ01000003.1:0-300000 GCF_002812125.1 Leptospira brenneri | reverse complement strand
TGACAACTAAGTCGGTTCCATTTCGTACGCGAAAAAAGGTAAGAGCTATGTGGATAGCCTTACCTTGATTTCTTTTGATTCTAGAGGTTTGTAGTTATTTATTGCCTTGCATTTCTTTCATAATGCAAGAAGAGAATGCTTTGCAAGAATCACCGCTAGATAAGCAGCCTGCAATTTTATTGTAGTATTTAGGTCGGTTACAGTTGAATTCACAACCTCTTTTAAGGGTGTTTTTTTGCTCTTCAGAAGCATTTGGATTCACTTGCACTGTACAGCTGTAAAACTTATCGCAGGCCTCTTTACATTTAGGAAAGTCAGCTGCTTGGATGGATCCAGTAAATAATACCAGAACCAGAATTGAAAACAAACGGTTTGTTTTTTTCATACCTTGTCCTCTCGATCTTTGGTAGCGAAGACGGGAGTCGAACCCGTGACCTCAGGGTTATGAATCCTGTGCTCTAACCATCTGAGCTACCTCGCCCTATAACCTTAGATCGTTTGGTTGAACTAAATCTTTAGTTCTTTTGTCATTTTTTGGAGAGAATGAGATTGGTAAACAAAAAAAAGCCCCGACGGTTGCCGGGGCTTTTTCTCTTAGCAAGAGTAAGTAGTGAGGAATTCGTATGGGTGAGGGCGACCTTCCCATGGCCAAATTTCTGTTTCAAACTTGTAGTGTTGGTATGTTTGTAGAAAGGTTTCTGAAAACACATCACCTTGTTTGAATATTTCTCTTTGAGCAAGCATTTCTTCCACAGCTTCACGAAGTGTGTGAGGCATTTGACGAATTCCTTTTTCACGGATTTCATCTAAAGAAAGTTCAAAAAGATCTTCTTCACGTGCAGGACCTGGATCGATTTTTTCTGTAACTCCAGCAAGACCTGCCATAAGTAACGATGCGAACGCCAAATATGGGTTAGCTGTTGAGTCTGGGAATCGGAATTCCACACGTTTCGCTTTTTCACCGCTCACAAAAGGAATACGGCAAGAAGCAGAACGGTTCTGAGCAGAGTATGCTAGAATGGAAGGAGCTTCGAATCCAGGGATGAGTCGTTTGTAAGAGTTAGTTGATGCGTTAGTGAATGCAGCACAAGCTCTAGCGTATTTTAAAACTCCACCAACATAGTTGAATGCGAAGTCAGAAAGACCTTGGTATTTATCTCCAGCAAAAAGGTTTTTTCCACCTTTCCAAAGAGAGATATGAACGTGCATACCGTTACCGTTATCACCAAAAAGTGGTTTTGGCATGAAAGTAGCCGTTTTTCCGTGTTTATGAGCTACCATCTTAACGATGTATTTTAACTTTTGAACGTTGTCAGCGGCTTCAATTAAAGTTCCAAACTTAACACCGATTTCCCCTTGAGCCTGTGCTACTTCGTGGTGAACCACAAAAGTTTCCATTCCAATGGACTCTAGAGTTTTTACAAATTCTGCACGAAGATCAACTTGTGAGTCAATCGGAGCTACTGGGAAGTAACCACCTTTCGTTCCAGGACGGTGTCCAGAGTTGAAGTTGATTTTTCCTGTATTGCTGTTTCCTGGAATTTCGGAGTGAGTGTTCCAGATCCCTTCATTGGAATCTAATTCATAGTATTGGCAGTTGATTTCATCGCGAACACGTAAGCTGTCGAAAACAAAAAATTCGTTTTCTGGACCAAAATACGCAGTGTCTGCAATTCCAGATTTGTTCATGAAATCTAATGCTTTTTTTGCAATGGAACGTGGGCATTTTTCATAGTATTGTTTTTTGTAGATATCCCATACATCACAAAACATAACGATTGTTTTGTCAGCGGTAAACGGATCTAAAAATGCCGTAGAAATTTCTGGGTGTAATTGCATATCGGAAGCATTGATTGGCTGCCAACGAGCAATGGAAGATCCATCAAAAGGGATACCTTTGAATGTATCTTCATCAACGGAATTCACATAATACGATACGTGGTGCCACATTCCTTTGATATCCGTGAAGCGGAAGTCGTAGAAAATGACTCCATTTTTTTTGGCATACTCAACCACTTCCTTTCCGGAAGTAAATTTTGGGGTTGCGAACTGCATTTGATTCTCCTTCTTTCAGAGGTCGGTCTGATTGTTGTAATCTGATTTCCATTTAAATGCAAGATTTATACCAAGGCATTTCGACCTAAATATAAGGGTTTCGTGGAGTTTCTAAGCATATTGAGCGAAACCTCATGCCTTGAAATTAGACGATTTGCAAGTAAATTGAATCATTCGCTTATATAGTTAGCAAAATTGCACTATTTAAGCTTCCGCCATTTCGAAATACTATCTACAAAGCGCATGATTTGGTCAACGGAATCGGTTAATTTCCGATGAGAATTCGGAAAATTTTCGGATTTCCAATTAAATATGTTTTTTTTATGGCAATGGTCGAAGATTCCTAGAGGTTAGAATCTAGATGAGTTCTCGGACACCCGATTATGGTCGTTACCAACATTTAGAGAGCTTCATCCGCCTTTCTAAAGACGCCATTTGGTGTTATGAGTTGGACATTCCTATGCCCATCTCTCTTTCAAAAGAAGAACAGTTGGAATTTATTTGGCGCCATAGCATTGTCAGAGATTGTAATTTACCTTTGGCTCAGTTTTACGGTTATCAAACTACCCAAGAAATTATAGGTAAGTATTTAAAAGATTTAGTCCGTTTGGAAAGTGTAGACTTACTCCGTCAGTTCATTCGTGATTTTTACCAATTAGAGAATTACGAATACTTTGTAGAGTTATCCGACGGACACCAAAGGGTCTTTCTGATGAATTCCCATGGCCAAGTGGAAGATGGACATCTTGTCCGGATTTGGGGCCAACAAATTGAAATTTCTTCTATCAGGGAATCGGAAGTCAAACTTTCCGGGCTTTTGAAATTTTCCCAGATTGTAACGGAAGTTTCTAAAACCTTTGTCCATTCGAAAGCTGAGTTTGTATCTGATGCCATCCAGTTTGCTTTGGAAGAACTCGGTAAATACTCCCGAGCGGACAGAGTGTTTGTCGCAGAAATTTCTCCAGACAAACAATTTTTGTCCGTATCTCATGAATGGGTGCAGGAAGGAATGCCTTCTCTTTACCAAGTCGGAACCAAACTTCCTATCGCAAAAATGAATCCAGAACGATTGGGGATTTTAGCTTCTGATGGTGTGATTCATATCGCGGATACTTCTCTTATGGTGGATGAACCTTGGCATTTGGATTTATTCAAACGTGCGGAAGTTCGTTCCCTACTTGTTGTGGGATTACGAGATGAAGGAACTGTGATTGGAATTCTTGGAATTACCACTTACAAACAAGTTGGCAATTGGTCAGAGGAAACCAAACGGTTACTCGGTTTGATTGCAGGTTTTATTTCGCAAGGGTTAGTTCGTGCTAAAAATGAAATCAAACTCATGAAAAAAGAAAAAATCTTACAAAGATTTTATTCTGATATCAAAGAGGATTTAGCACTTGCTAAGTTAACCCAAGAAGCTTGGGTTGCTAAGGATTTTGGTGAAATTCCAAATGTAAAAATTCAATCTCGGTTTTTACCTTACGATGAAATCGGTGGGGATTTAATTTTATACGAAAAAACAACGGAAGATCGTATTGATATTTTTTTTGGAGATATTTCTGGTCATGGAATTTCTTCTGCACTCGTTTCAGGAATCGCTGCCGTATCCTTTAAAAAACATTCTAAATTAGAACTCGGCCCTTCCGAAATTTTAGCTGCCATGCATTTGGAGCTAAAAACCATTATTTTCAAACACCATATATCTGCTTGTGTCCTTCGTTTGTTTCCAAAAGAGAGAAGGGTTGAGTTTAGTTTTGCGGGCCATCCCCCTGTTGTTTTTTGGAAAAAGAATGAACGTGTGATGAAACTTGTAAAAGATGAAATGTATCCCATCCTTCTTCTTGACTCTTGGGAAGGCAGAACCATTTCCAAAACCTTTGAAGAAGGAGATTGTTTGCTTTTGTATTCTGATGGAATTTATGAATTGGAAGAAGAGGCCGGTGGATATATTGGACTTGATATTTTTTTACAGGAACTTTCTGAAATGATTTCAGTTTCTGATTCTGCTGATAGTTTACTTAAAAAAATGATCGCTAATTGCCTCATTGATAAGGACAGAATCATTCATGATGATATTGCGGTTCTTTTTATGGAATTTTAGTTCTCTCTGTCGGCAAGATCTAAAACTTTTGCATCAGCTTCTGGATACTTTGCCAAATACTCCGATACAATTTTCTTTTTTCCATCGAGCCTATCCAAATGGTTTTCGATGATATGTCCGAAATCTAATTTGCCAGTAACAATTTCATACCGTTCTGTTTCGATGGTTCCTAAATCCAAATCAACGGGGACTTCGTTGGCTTTGTCCGCATAATCTTTTGCTTTTTCCCAGTAGGGAATGGCTTCTTTGTAGAAACTTTCCGCAACTGTGAAACTTTCTTTCAGTTCGTGGGCAAAATCCAAATTATAAAAATAAACGTGGCGTTTGTCGAATTTAGAAGCAAGTCGCATATAGGAACGCATGATTTGAATGTTGATGTGCATAAACATCAAATTTCGATATTTATAATATTCTTTTTCTGTTTTGGTTTCACAGAGGGAATGTTTTGGGTGGCGAAACCGCTTTCCTAGTGCGATTTTTAACCAATAGATATTTTTTCTAATTTCATTATCATTATAATGTTGTTTTAGATTGTATAATTCGTAAAAATCTTCTAAATATTTTGGTTCCCATTTATGGAGTTTGTAAGGTACCCAATCAGAAAATTTGGTATAAGGGCCATTTTTTTCGTATTCGTAGTTGTAATCGATGTCCGTTTCCCAGGCCCCGAGGGAAATCGAAAACAAGGAGGATAGAAATACGATAGAAATGACCAATCCTTGTTTCATTTCTAAAAGTATCGGTAAAATTCCCCGATTCCCCAACAAAGGATTCTTATTTTAGAGGGACCACCTCGGCCACCCATTGGTACCCAACCCCTCGCACGTTGCGGATCGAGTCTTCGCCCAGTGCATCCCGCAGTCGGACAATGGCATTGTCTATGGTTCGTTCCGTTGGAAAACTCTCTTCCCCTACAATATTGTCCAAAATCTCCGAACGACTAAAAACTTTTCTGATATCAGATAGGAGAAGGGCGAGTAGTGCGCAGTCCCGCTTCGATAGAAGGACGGAAGTTCCGTCTTCTAGTTTTACAAGAAAAGAATCCAAATGGATTTCTGTTTGGTTCATTTTCCATTTTTGACCAAAATGAGGACGAGTTTGTGCCACCACTCGTTCCAAACGAATGAGAAATTCTTTTAAATGAAAGGGTTTGGGAATGAATTCGGCAGCACCGAGTTCAAAGCCACGAAGTCTTTCCTGTGCACCCGCTTGGGCTGTTAAAAATAGAAAGGGTATGTCTTTTTCTTTGGATACAAAAAGTTCTGCTAGTTGGAACCCGTTCCCATCAGGAAGTCTTAAGTCTAGTACCACCAAATCAAATAAACTCGGAGAAAATAGACCTTCTGCTTCTGTTGCTGTTTTGGCCCATTGGACACGGTATCTGTCTTGTTCCAATCGTTCTTTTAAAGTTTCACCTAGGCCTTCGTCGTCCTCAACAAGCAAAATTCTTGGTTTCATGGAACCTCTTTTAGGATCAGCTTTACTTGAAATCCGGACGTACTGTTCGGGAATTCAAGAGACCCTTTCATTTTTTCGATTAATTTTTTAACGATATACAAACCAATTCCACTCCCACTGGTTTTCGAATGTCGTAAAAATGGAAGAGTGAGATTCTTTTTGTTTCCGACAAATCCATTCCCATCATCTTCTAAAAGAAAGTGAATGAATTCTTTTTCTTTGGTTACAGTCAGTTTGATGGTTTTTGCTTTTCCGTGGCGTTTAGCATTTTCACTTAAGTTTTTCAACATAGCAAAAAAAGCTTTTTTATCTAGATGGACTTTCGATTTTTCCGGTATTAAAATATTCCAGTGGAGATCTGGTTCATGATGCGCATAGGACTCACGTAAATCGGTAAGAGTAAGTGTTTCTAAGTACAAAGATTCCCCTTGCATAAGGCTCGCAAGATAAAATGCATTGCCCATTTGTGATTCAATGCGTTGGTTTTCTTTCCAAATTTTTTCTAATTTTCTTTTGAGTTCGGGATGTTTTGTTCCTTCGAGAAGGACTTCGATTTGCAACTGTAAGCTGGCGATAGGTGTTTTCATTTCGTGAGTGACCGTCGAAAAAAAATCAGAAATGAGTTTGGAACGTTTGTGGTCTCTGTAAGATAAAACAGCGAGTGTTACTCCACCAAGAGTTAACATGGAAAGAAAAAAAGATCCTTCCAATTGTAACATCCGGTTCACTCGGTCGAGTTCCACCTGTCTTTCTGCACTGATAGAAATTTCTGATATGGTTTTTGCTTGGCGGAACCCTAAAATCCACCACCACACACCCAAAGAGAGTGTGAGGAAAAGCCAAGCCAGGGAAAAAAACATTCGAAATTGTGCTGATCCTCTCAAATTCGCCTCTCAATTCAAGTTAGGGCCAAGCGAATGGGCGACGAGCAAAAAAAGATGTTGTCACATTGGAAGAACCCGAGAATTTATTTTTTAGGAGAACAACTTTGAACTTCGACGAAATCTCGAAACATCTTGGAAACGACGCGGAATCCCTACTTGGATTCAAATCGCCAAAAATCGCTAAAGAACTAATCCACGTGCCTGGCTCTGACTGGGTTGATAGAATTTTTGCTCCGACAGACAGGTCTGTACCTGTGCTTCGTAGCATCCAAACCTTACTTGGCAGCGGTCGCCTTGGTGGGACTGGTTATGTTTCCATCCTTCCGGTAGACCAAGGGATTGAACACTCTGCTGGTGCTTCTTTTGCGAAAAACCCGATCTATTTTGATGGCGAAAACATCATCAAATTGGCAATCGAAGGTGGTTGTAACGGTGTTGCGACGACTCTAGGTGTTCTTGGATCAGTGGCAAGAAAGTACGCTCATAAAATTCCTTTCATTTTGAAAATCAACCACAATGAACTTTTAACCTACCCAAACAAAAGTGAACAAATTTTGTTCGCTACTGTAAAACAAGCGTACGACCAAGGTTGTGTTGCGATCGGTGCTACCATTTATTTTGGTTCTGCTGACTCTGGACGCGAAATTGTAGAGATTTCAAAAATCTTTCAAATGGCTCATGAACTAGGAATGGCAACTATTCTTTGGTGTTATGTAAGAAACAATGCGTTCAAAAAAGACAAAGACTACCATGTTTCTGCAGACTTAACAGGACAAGCAAACCACTTAGGTGTGACTATCCAAGCGGATATCATCAAACAAAAGTTACCTGAGAATAATGGTGGATACAATGTGTTAAACCAAGAGTCTTCTTATGGTAAAACAGACAAACGTATCTATTCTGATCTTACTTCTGACCACCCAATTGACCTCACTCGTTACCAAGTAGCAAATTGTTACATGGGAAGAGCAGGTCTGATTAACTCTGGTGGAGCTTCTGGAGAAAACGATTTACAGGATGCAATCAAAACAGCAGTGATCAACAAACGCGCTGGTGGAATGGGACTTATCTCTGGAAGAAAGGCATTCCAAAAACCAATGAAGGACGGGGTTGCATTACTCAACGCCATCCAAGACGTATACTTATCGAAAGAGATCACAGTCGCTTAAAAGACTTGGAATCATTTCGAAACGTAAAAAAAAGAAGGGCAGGGGTACTTGTATCTCTGCCCTCAATTATTTCTGAACATTCATTTGAATGTGGTGACATTTATAGTTTATATCCACTTTGTGATTGGGCTAAAGATGTTGGCTTTAGTATCATTCAATTATTACCCTTAAACGATACAGGATTTGGATACTCACCTTACAGTGCTATTTCTGCCTTTGCAATCGATCCACTTTACATATCTTTACACAAACTAGGTTTCAATTCCAAGTCTCGCAAACGTGAGATTCGGTTTTTACAAAACCATCCCATTCGCATTCGGAATCTAAAATTAGAAATCATTCGTAAATATTATACAGAAAACCAAAAAGAAGCCATGAGTGAGGCTACTTATTTTTTGGAAAAACACCATTGGTGTTATTCTTATGCAGCCTTTCGCCTTTTATATGAAGAGTTTACGGATAAAGGTTGGTGGGAATGGCCTAAGGAATACCAAGATCCAAATTTTGCCAAAGAATATATATTTTCCAAACGTAGAGAAGATGCACTATTTTGGGTGTATTTACAAAAAATCGCCTACGATCAGTTATCTGAAGTGAAAACCTATTATGAAGATATGGGATTGTATTTGAAAGGTGATATGCCAATCCTTACTTCCAGGAATTCTTGCGATGTTTGGGAACATCCTGAATTTTTCATTATGGATTTGCAAGCGGGAGCTCCGCCAGATGATTTTTCTAAAACAGGGCAAACCTGGGGATTTCCTGTTCTCAATTGGGAAGTTCTAGAAAAAACAAACTATTCATGGTGGAAAGATCGTTTGTCTTATTTAGAATATTTTTTTCATCTCTATCGGATTGATCATGTGATTGGAATGTATCGGATTTGGTCCATCCCGAGTGCAGATGCCACGGCACTTCATGGTTGGTTTCATCCCCAATTTGGAATCGCAAAAGATGAATTCCAAAAAGAAGGATTGGATCCGAAAGAATTTGAGTCACTTGGGCTCATTCATGAATTCAAACCAGATCATTATATTTTCTATTGGGATTTTTGGAAAGAGGCTGGTTATCAAAACTTACCTGAAGAAACCAAAGCGAGACTCTATCCTTTATCAGAACTTCACATCAAAGAAGAAGAAAAACATTGGAGAGAATCAGGGGAAAAGATTTTAGAGATTTTCGAATCCTTTTCTTCTATGATTCCTTGTGCGGAAGATTTGGGATCTGTTCCTTCCTTTATACGTGATTCTTTATTTGAAAGAGAAATGATTGGAATTGATGTGGTTCGATGGACAAGATCATTTACGACGGGTGAGTTCATTGAGGAAGAATCATATAGGAAAAATGCAATCTCTGTATTATCAACACATGATACTAGTTTGGTGATGGACTGGTGGAAAAATGAAGGAGATGAGGAATCCAAACTTCAGTTTTTCTTTGACCGATTAGATAAAAAAAGACCGGAATCAGATGATGAGATTTTACTTGGACTACTGGAATTTGTTTTTAAGACGAGTAGTCTTTTTTCCGTTCAACTATTTCAGGATTTAGCGTTGGGAGTTCCCGATGTTTTAGAAAACCCGGAAAAACACCGCATCAATCTTCCAGGAACGGCAGACAGATCCAATTGGACGTACCGGTTTCCTATCTTAATCGAAGACTTTGCTTCGGATTTTAAAAGGAATTTGGCACTTCGAAAGCTCCTAATTGATTCCGGTAGAAATTCATAATTTTTTAGAATTTTTACAATTATGACAGGTTCGTTCAAGTCTCTTTGAAAATCTTCTGGTAAGATTGGTTTTTACACTCGGAGGTCTCCCTTGAGATTTGCAAAAGAAATGGCGTTCTATTCCGCTTACCATCAGGAAAAACGCAATGTCCTCATCCACGTGCTTGGTGTCCCTACGATCACCTTCACTCTATTTGTTGTCCTCAGTCGCTTTAGCCTTTTTGAATACAATGGCTTCCATGTGTCTGCGTCCCTTGTCTTCACTCTAGCAGTGCTAGGGTATTACTATACTTTGGATGTGTTGTTTGCTTTTGTGGCGACTCTAGTGTTTGGAGGTCTTTTTGTAACCTCCGAGTGGATCACAACTCAATTGCCTGCGACCACTGCTTGGACCATTTTTGGTTTAGGGCAAGTGATTGGTTGGGGTGCGCAGTTCTACGGACATTTTATTTTTGAAAAAAGTAGACCAGCTCTTTTTGATAATTTATTCCAAGCACTTGTATCCGCCCCTCTATTTGTAGTAGCAGATGTTTTCTTTGAACTCGGATACCGATTGGATTTGAAAGCCGCTGTAGACAAAGAACTAAAAGAACGCGGTGTTTGGAAAGACTTCTCACATAAAGCTGCATAAATAAGAAGAAATCTATGGCAAACAGGGCGGTGGAGGGAGGATACTCTCCACCAAACCTTGATTTCGTGAATCATAAGTAAATATTCGAATCTGGATCAAAAAAATAAAACAGGTTCAGATTCGAATATCCTCGAATTAATTTTCACAAAAACATACCTTATTCAAAGACTGACTTCCTAAAAATAAAGAGGGTTTGACTCCAAACATCTTTTTGAAGGTTCGTGATAGATGGGCTTGGTCACTAAAACCTGCTGCATGAGAAGCAGTTGTGAGATTTTCTCCCGATTGTAAAAGTTTGGCGGCAATGTGAAGCCTTTGCCATAATAAATACTGACGGAGAGGGATGCCCATATTTTCTTTAAATAGATGCATAAATCTGTCGGTAGAGATTCCCGAAATTTCAGAGAGTTCTGTAAGAGTGACTGGACTTGGAATTTCTTTTTTGATCTTTTTGATCGCCATTTCAATTCGTTCATCATATTTTTTGGAAATCGTTTTGGAACCAAGTAGGGATAAAATTTGATTATAAATGGAACGAGCCGATTCGCAGGTCAATGTCTCACCAAATAGTGGTTCAGCGAGAGCCTTGATTTTAGACCGGATTTCTTTTTCGATCGTTTTCGGGGTCTCGTCCATTTCGATTCGTTTGTATTCATCTGATTTCGGATCTAATTGGATGATGAGCATTTCCGAATGGGACCCATCCAGTTTATGGTAATAGTTGGGTGGGATGATGATTCCTCGAGACTCGATTGCCAGATTTTCTTTGTCATACAATTGGAAGGTATCGGTTAAAGAAACTAAAATGGATACTGCATAATGAGAATGTGGTTCTGTAACGATGCCTGCTGTTCCTAGGAGAATTCGCTCTCCAAAGTAAAAAAGACTTCCCTTTCTTTTCAAATTCATAACCTAGAAAAATTCTAAGAACCATTCTGAAAAAGGCAAGGATTATCGAATGAAAAAGAAACTTTCGAGGATTCTTTTCTTCGTTTTTATTTCTTAATTATTTCCTAAGGACAAAGTTTTCGCCGTTTTTAGGGCCTGATTTGCGGATAAACAGTCTTCGTTCTACAGAAACTCCAAGTAACACTTGATAGATGTCTGTGAGGATGGGCCGCGAGGAATAATAACCATGCCCAAGTCCTCCCACACCAAGAACTGGATCATCGACTTCATTGACATTGATGACATCCACTCCCGAATATTTAAAACACATTCCAGCTCTGGGAGCACCATTTACTTTTTGAGAGGCAACAAGGGCATTGTCACCAGGAGAACAATATAAGGTAACACGTTCTGAAGATTTAGTTAAGTCAGATAAGATGAGTTCAAATTCGTTTTTATCAAAGTCAGGAGCATTCAAAATGAGTTCTGATAAAAATTTACTTTTTCCTTGTTTGGCTAGATTTGCCACAGAAGGTAGAACCACTTGGTGACCCATACTATGAACTACTAAATGGATTTTTTTACCAAGCCCCGTGATATCGGTTAAAAATTTGGCGAAGGGTTCTCTGTTGATTTTGGCTTCTGTAAAGTTTAGGTCGTAAGTTGACTTGACCATTACTTGTCCGAAAATCCCAGAATCCGCTCCCGCAGGCCAAGAATAAACGACTACTTCTCCTGGAAACTTAAGATCATATTTGATTTGTCCCGCGCGAAGAACTGCTTCATCAAAGTTGACATTAAATCCATGAACAAAAACCAAAACTTCATTTGAAGCAGAGGATTTAATTTTATTTAAAAATTCTCTGTCATCGGTGTTGATGCGGCCTTTGAATTGAAAGAACTGGTTTTTATCTTGGGCATTATCGAGAGAGATGTCCCCAATGATATGTTTGGATGGAATGTTTACCAAACAAATTCCGTAGTGAGGGTTGATGTCGGTAATGAATCCAAAACTTTGGGTATCACAATTATCCTTCACCGTCATTTCACGACGAGTGGTGACAAAATGAACATTTAGAATTTTTGTTTCATCAAAAGGATCAACAATTCGTTTATTGATCTCTTCACCAATTTTGGGAGAACAGGAAACAAGTAAATTTACGATAAAAAACAAAAAACAAAGTGATATTAGTAAAGTTGAATGTTTTTTTGTGAAGGTTACTTGGTTCATAGAAGAAGATACCGATCTCATTTGTAAGAAAATCCTTTGATGATTTTTGTGGGATTTACGTTTTTCCCGTCTTTGATGATTTCGAAATGGAGGTGAGGGCCAAAACAATACCCTGTACAACCGGATCGAGAGATGATTTTCCCAGCACTGACATAGTCACCTTCTTTCACAAAAAGTTTAGAATTGTGCGCATATAAAGTTTGGTAATTATCATCATGAGTGAGGATGATTGCGTTTCCATACCCACCCATCCAACCAGAGTAGGTAACTTTCCCTTTCCTTGCTGCATAGACAGATTCGTAATTGGCACGTAAGTCAAGGGCCATATGAAATTTGTATTGAGGATAAGAGCGGGTTCCCCATCCAGATGTGATGACTTTGGAAACAACCGGGATTCTCCAAACAGGTCCTGTTTCCGGAATGACTGCTCCTGGTAAAAATACCTTTTGTCCAGATTTGAATAAATCATAATCTTCTAATTGGTTTTCCGAGTAGATATCATCAATTTTTACTTTATAGTAGTCTGCAACTTTGGCGAGTGTATCCCCTTTTTTTAGTTTATACACTAAACCTTGTTTGTTGGGGATATTTAGAATTTGTCCAGGGATGATGGTTACTTCTGGATTAATTCCGGAACTTCCGGCAATGGATTCTGCAGAAAGTTTGAATCTACGAGCAATGTCTGAAAGAGTTTCGTTTTTTTTGACTTTGTATTGAGTGACTTTTAATTTTTTGTTTTTGTTTTCGGCCAAAGCATCCAAATCCGCAGACCGAAGGATGGCCATTTTTTTATCTTCTGTTTCTTGGAGGTACTTGGCATCCGCAAGTTTTGCTTCTTTATCCTTTACGTCGTTTTCTTCCACCTCGGTAGACATACTGAGGAACTCTTTTTCCATCAAACTTTCTTCGTAGGTTTGTTTGTCGAGAAGGACAGATAAAAAGAAGGCTAAGATAAAAGATGATAAGAGTAGAGGAAGGATTCTATACCGTTTCCGGTTAAGATCTATGGTGCCGTGGAGAACGCTGGATTGTGATTGGAGATTATAAAAATACTTACCGGGGGAAACTTGGATAACATTTACGTTTCCCCAGCGTAACACATGCTTACCGATCGTAGATTTTTCCGGTGATCGCAGTAGCATGTGTGGATAGACTTAGTTAATCCTTGGTATCTAAGGATTTAATACCGCCAAAGGACTCTTCAACAATCTTACGAACGTCTTTTTTCTGACCGCCAGTGATTGTGATATTTCCTTTTGCAACTACACCTTTTTGGAGTTCTAAATAAGGAGCTGTAATATCACCTAACATACGACCAGTACCTTCGAGTTTAACCTCGTTTTCGGCTTTGATGTTACCGATGAGGGTTCCAGATACGATGACTTCTCTTGCACTGATATTAGTTTTTACTTTACCAGTTTCCCCGATAACAAGTGCGTCTTCTGTTTTGATATCACCTTCGAATTTTCCATCGATTCTAAGTGAACCTGCGATATAAAACTTACCTTCAAATATCGACCCTGGTCCGATAACGCTATTGATGGAATCCTTACCTATTGCCATTCCTGCTCCTTTTCCCCTTCTGTGAGAATCAAAATTTTCGGTCTTCTTGACAAGCCTTTTTAGTAGTCGATTTCCTCATCTCCGCTAAAGACCGACTTTTTTCGTTTCGGTGGCTTTGTGGAGAGGGGGAGTTTTTCTACTTTTTCAGGTTTTTTCTTTTCTGTGTGCACAACCGTAGAGGATGGAACCGTTTGCCTTGTTTCTACTACGTTCCATGAGGACCCATGGTCGTTACATACGTCTTTTGGTGCTGTTTGTGGGATAAAATACTCTTCGAATAGGTCATGGCACTGAGATCCCGGAAGTTTTCCAGACATCCTGCAGACTGTTTTTTTGGTTACTTTTACCTCAGGAAGCCATGGAAAGTCGATGGCAGGCTCACGGTCTAGGGCTCTCGCCATAAAACGACCCCAAACAGGCGCCGCTAATTTGCCACCCGTCATCCCTCGTCCCAGAGAGATGGTTCCTACATCATATCCAAACCAAACCGAAGTGACAAGTTCTGGGGTATAACCAACAAACCAAGCGTCTCGGAAGTTATTCGTCGTTCCTGTTTTTCCATAAGCTTTGCGACTGAGTCCATAAGACAAAGCTCCGCGTCCTGTTCCATCTTCCACCACATCTCGCATCATCGAAGTGATGAGAAAGGCAGCTTCTTTTGATATGATTTGTTTGCGATCAGTATCATCAAAGTCCTTACGAAAGTCTTTGATGACTTTGCCGGCATTATCTTCTACATACAAAACGGAGATAGGATTTACTGTTTTTCCACCAGAGGCAAGTGCTGCATAGGCTCTTGTGAGTTCATAAGGTGTGAGTTCAAAAGAACCGAGAGAAACACTGAAGTTATAGGGAATGTCTCGCCCTGGTAGTTGTAAGAGACCTCGCAAACTATCCATTATGTGAGAAAGTCCGACCTGTTCCAATACACGAACAGCCACAGAGTTTTTGGATTGTTCGAGGGCTTTTCTGAGTAAGATAAAACCAGAGTATTCGCTACTATAGTTTTCAGGAGCCCATTCGTCTCCATCTTCCATTAAGTATTGGAGGGGAGAGTCTGCAAACAGTGTAGCGGGTGTTACATTTTTTTCTGGGTCAGGATTTTTTCCAGAGTAGTCCATAGCAGCTGCATAAAGAACTGGTTTGAAAGCAGAACCCGGTTGGCGGAATGCTTGGAAGGGACGAATTTGTTGGTTGTCGGAACGAAAACCAGAACCACCCACAAGGGCTGTGATGTATCCCGTTTCCGGACGAATGGCAATGAGAGAACCTTCCACAGGAAGGAGGTGGTCTTTTGTCGATTGTGAAGTGTAGTTTTTATCGATCAAATCACCTAGAAAGTCATCACCAGTAAGTAGGTTTAAAGCAGAGAATTCATCCCGTATGTCTTCTTGGTAGGCAGAAGAAAACGTACGTTCTGTACGAGAGATTCGAAATTTAAATTCAGGTAAGTCATGCAAATCTGCAATGAGAGAATATCCACTTCCATACAAATCATCAAAAGCATCTATATTACGAAACGCTCTTTGGTTGGATTCTATCGTTTGTCTTTGGAGGGCAGGGAGAAGGGCTTTTTCTGCTTCTTCTTGGTGACGAATTTGGATGGTGGAATAAATTTTAAGCCCGCCGTTATACAAACGACCGGAACCAATGGAACGAATTAAGTTTTTTCGAATGTATTCCGTGACATAGGGAAATCGGTTCAGTCGATCCGAAAACGCAGAATCATTGGGAGAACGGTTTAAGTTGGTGTAATATTCTTCAAGAGCCGCATATTCTTTTTCTGCATCGGCTACGGACATTCTTCCATTCTCAACTAACTTACGGAATACGACTCGTACCTTGTTCATACTCGAAACAGGATTAACAATGGGACTAAATTGGGTGGGTCTTGTCGTGAGACTGGCGAGGATGGCTGCTTCCCCCCAACTTACATCTTGTACTTCCTTTCGAAAGTAAAACCGAGAAGCCGCACCAACGCCAATGGTTCCATGTCCGAGGGGAATTTCATTCAAATACACTTCTAAAATTTTATCTTTGGGATATACTAGTTCGAGTAAAATCGCAAGCCAAGCCTCACGAGCTTTTCTTGCAATGGATCTTTCTATGGATAAAAACTTGAGCCTTGCTACTTGTTGGGTGATGGTGGAGGCACCTTCCTTCACTCGCCCCGCCATAAGGTTCACAACAAAGGCACGAGCAATTCCCTTTAAATCAATTCCATTATGGGAATAAAATGAATTATCCTCAGTGGATAAAAAACATTGGATCACCTTGTGTCTGTTATCTGGAGAAAGAGATGTTTCTTCTGATTTTAATTGTTCTAAATGAACAGGAATCCTTGAGAATTTATAATACTCGGCTATGGGTTCGTATTCCCCTTTGTCGTTCAAACCATACAAAGTGGATGGGATATCATAATCGGCAGCTTCCTGTAGACGAAAGAAGTCTTTTACAGAACCTGTGAGTAAAAAAACATTTAAAGCACCAAAGGCAAAGATGGCAATGGTCGTGTTTCTTAATTTTTTGTCTCCGATCCAAATTCTCTCTGTGACAATTCGAAACCAAATGATAAAATATTTTTCAAAGAGCCCAACGGGTTCTTGTTTCATACATTTCCCTTAACATTATTCCACATCAAACGAGTGGAGAAAATTCCTTCATATGATCAATTCCGTGGTAACGGAGACCCGTATCCAAATTATAACCACCAAGAGAATCCAGGATTTTCGATCTGCTTTCCGGAGAAAAACTATATTCGTAGGCTCTCGTTAAAATTTCTTTGCAGGCTTGGCTTGCTTGGTTCAAAAGTTCGATAAATGAGTCATTGAACTTACGTTTTGGGTCAGCGGGATAAAACCATTCCCTTTTTTCATCATTCATGATCTTGGGATTGATATTCTCGAGAGTAGGCAACATCAGGACACTGGCATTGTATTTATGAAAGGTCAGTGTATCCACTACACTTACAAGCCCTCGCATAAACGTACTTCTCGAATCTAAGGTGGAAGTGAACCGGTAAAACCCAAGATAGGATTCATTTAAGATATCACCCGGAATGATTTTTTTTTCGGAACCTAAATAGGAGGAAGCAAATTCTTCAGGATAAGTTTCTTTGATGGATTGCAACCAAAAGTTCCAAAGAACTGGATCCATTTTGTTTTTAATCCCTACTGTTCTGTGGCGGATGTCAATGTACTGTGGAAAATCATATTCTTTAGCACTCATTCCCCAACGATGGTTGATAAGAAGTGTATCTAACCCAAACTCCACTTTCATATGGTTGACCTGTGCTTGGTAAGAGATCTTCTTATCGTTGTTATAGTAGTCCCCTGAGATATAAAAAATATAAGGATGGGTTTGGATGTCTACCACGCAGTGACAAATATATCCCAAAGTAAAGGCAAGGAAACGGTCCCGGTAGAGTCCCATTTCGGTGTCATGAACTTGGTCTAAAAAATTTAAAACCAGTTCTGCTACTTTATGGTGGTGGGCAAGGTCACCAAAAAAAGCGGCTTTTTTCGTTCGTTTGGGTTGCAACACATGATAAAAGTAAAAGATATCGGGAGCCACGGCACCAAGATTAGCATAGGACGCAACATCTGGGCGTGAAAGTAAGGTAGCAATCCTACGTTGGGTTGCATTTCCATGTTCCAAATGTTTTTTCACTTGGGAGAGAGCTTCGATATGTGTAATCTTTCCTGCCATTTTCTACTTTTTTGACTTTATGGAATGGAACCTATTGAAAGGTTTATCTTAAATCCTATGACATCAATCGAAAAACTAAAGTTTTTGAAAGAAGACCAAGTCAGGTCTTTAGCAAAAGAATTCGGCACACCCGTCTTTGTCTATTCCGAGAAAGAAATTGAACAAAAATGTGACGAGGCCTTGGCGTTTCCGAACGCTTTTGGATTACAAGTCCGTTACGCGATGAAGGCAAATCCCAATTCGAATATCCTTCAAATCATGAAAAAGAAAGGCATTCTCATTGACGCATCCTCAGAACATGAAGTGGTGCGTGCCCTTCACTTTGGATTCAAACCAGAATCCATCATGCTCACTTCCCAGGAATTTCCTAAAGCCTTCGCCGAACTCATTGGAAAAGGGGTAAAGTTCAACGCTTGTTCCCTTCGCCAATTAGAAGCCTTTGGTAAGGCCTTCCCTGGTAAGTCGGTATCCATTCGTTTCAATCCGGGCCTAGGTTCGGGACATACCAAAAAAACAGATGTAGGGGGAGTCACTTCTTCCTTCGGAATCTGGCATGAAAAATTACCCGAAGTTAAAGCCATTGTGGAAAAATACAAAATCGTAGTAGAAAAAGTCCACACTCATATTGGTTCGGGTAGTGACCCAGAAGTTTGGAAAGCTGTAGCTCAGTATACTTTAGAATATGCAGAAGCCTTTCCTACGGTCACTGTAGTGAGCCTTGGTGGTGGTTACAAAGTAGGTAGGATGGAAGATGAAAAATCGACCGACTTACAAAAGATTGGTGCTCCTGTAAAACCTCAATTTGAAGAATTTGCTAGTAAACACGGAAGAAAACTGATTTTAGAAATTGAACCAGGAACCTATCTCATCGCTTTATGTGGGGCACTTCTTACTACTGTAGATGATTTGGTGGATACAGGCTCCAAAGGATTTCGATTTTTAAAACTTGATACAGGGATGGATTCCAACACCAGACCTTCGTTATATGGTGCAAGACATCCACTCGTCACTGTGAAAAAAGACGGTGGGAGTCCGAAATCCAGTGTAGAATACGTAGTTGTAGGCCACTGTTGTGAGTCAGGAGACGTCTTCACCCAAAAAGAAGGTGGGGAGCCAATCACTCGTTTGATTGGTGAAGCAGAAATTGGAGACTATGTGGTGATGGAAGCTGTGGGTGCCTACTGTGCAAGTATGTCCACAAAGAACTATAATAGTTTTCCAGAGACTTCAGAGGTATTACTTCGTAAGAATGGAGAGGGAAAACTGATTCGTAAAAAAGAACCAGTATTAGAAATCTTTCGAAACGAAATCCTCGTTGTTGAATGAATAATCTTTATGTTGTCCTACTTGCGGGTGGGACAGGGACTCGGATGGGAACTCTGGTTCCCAAACAGTTTTTAAAAGTAAGAGGTGAGTCGTTACTTCGTCATTCAGTGAAACGATTTCGTCGTTTTGGTCTGATCAAATCCATCATTGTGGTTTCTCATCCTGATTGGATTTTTGAAACAGAAAAAGATTTAAGTGATTTATTGGAATGGAATGACCGGATTGTTCCTGGTGGTGAATCTCGCCATCTCTCTACGTTAGCGGGAATTGGATCTTTTAACTATGATGAAAAGGATATATTTTTTATCCATGATGTGGCAAGACCAAACTTCAAACAAAATGAACTCTATCAGTTAGTCGAACAAACAAAAATTTTTGGGGGAGCAAGCCTTGTGGCAAAGTCTACCGAAAGTTTGGTGCGAGTTCGAATGCATGTGAACTATACCGAAGAACCCTTAAAAAGGGAAGAAGTGTATTCTGTCAAAACCCCTCAAACCATCGCAGGGTTTATGATTCGAGAACTTTTGGAGGAAGGTTTAGATCCAGATATCAAAAAACATCCAACAGATCTTTGTACTTGGATGGGAAGACGAAGGGTGGGAATTGTGGAAACAGATTATCACAATATCAAAGTAACAAGTCCTGGGGATACAGAACTTGCCGATTCTTTGTTTTGGGAAGATTTACCGACCGTGGAATAATTTAAATCGTTGTTTCCAAATCCATACACGAAATAGGTTTTTATTTTCAATGGAATCAATTTGAATTCCAAATCCACTTGGTTTTCCATATTTACCTTGTGGGTTGGACCAACGTACGACTCCACCGACTGAAATTTCTCCTGATCTTGTTTGGATTTTCACAGTACAAATTTGATCTTGTTCTAGGACAGCACTGGTTTCAATATACAATCCTTCCAATGAAACATTGAGTAAGGTCCCTTGGTTCATTTGGTTGTTCTTTCCTGAAAAGTTTACAGGATTGGAAACAGGATACCTTGGTGCAAAGACACGAGCCAGAAAGGTTTCATAAATTTGTTTTTCTTCTCTTTGGTTGATGGGGAAAAAAAGTTGAACCCCAGCAATTTCTGATCCATCACTCTCCTCGTCGATACGGACTATTTTAGCTTGGACAGAGATAGAAACAGGTTCCCTGTTTTCTTTTTCTAACTTTAAGAGCAGGTTGATGGGGTCTCCCACCTTTAGAAAGTGATGCGCTGGGATGGGAATGAGGATTCCGTTTCTTGAAATATTGATGGTTTGCCCATCTCCTTCCCGTTCCCCATCTGCATTGGTCCAATGAAAAGGGATGGGATGGGTTTCTCGGTATTTGGTTCTCCAACCTCTTCGTTTTCCACTCAGGTAAGGGGCTGCAATCTCTCTCCGTAAAAAATAAAATACAATCCCCAGTAAGAGAGTTGTGGTGACCATATTCCAGATCACATCGGATGTATGGATGCGAATGCCTGCGAGAAAGATTTTTTTGCCTAGTGTAACGGACAAAACCATCCATACATTGTAAGTAAGGATGAGAAAACTAAAAATGAGGAACAGGTAGTAACCAAATTTTTTCTTGGCAATGAGGCCATAAGCAATGATGGCACTAAGAGCAGACAAAACGTACTGCCAAGGTTGGATTCGAGAGAGGATCATGCTGAAATGTTCCAGATCCAAATCGTATAAGGTGGCAATGGCAAAAAAATTAAGGAAGGGCACGGCGAAAAAACCGAGGGTAACCAAAAGAACAGGGATGGGATAGTTGAAGAACCGCAAAGTCACCCGCAAATCAAATTCGATTTTTAGGTTTAGTCAACTTATTTTTGAAACTTAGGGATTTGGAGGAGACGAATCTTGTCATTCCTCCTTTTCCGATTTCTCTGGATCTTGTGTTTTCTCCTCATTCGTCGTGACGGATTCTGTGGTAGATGGTTCTGTCCGTAAGGATGGCATTGTGTTGATGAGTGTATGTAACTCTTGTTGTCTTTCGGAGATACTGTCTTCGACTGCTGTTAGGCGGTTGATCATACTATGGAGGATGACGGAAAGAAATCCTGGACTTTCTTTTCCCATGGCTAAAAAAATCTCTTTGGTAATGATTCCTACTTTCGTGTCTTCTGCGGAAGCAACAACGGTTGCTGCCCTAGGGGAAGGAAATACGAGTGCCATCTCTCCGAAGAATTCTCCAGGTCCAATGTCCCGAACGTATTGGTCATCTCCACTCGCTTTCCGTTTAAAGACTTGGAGTTCGCCTGCAAATACAAAAAACATTTTGCCGTTGGAATCCTCACCTTCTGAAAACACTTTGGTTCCCTCGGCAAAGTGGTCGATTCTTACTTCGGTGATGTACTTTCGCAAATGGTCGACGTTCATTTCTCTTCTTCCTTTGTGAATTCTTCTAACATTTTATCAAGTTCAGTGAGTCTTGCTTCCGCCCTATGGAGTTTTTCTACCGTACTTTTGGTGAGTTGGAATAAAAAATGGGTATTGATCCGGGCTAGTTTTTCAAACTGATCATCTCGTAAGATTCCCACCCGAGCATTGGTCGAAACAACACTAATTGTCATCGCTCTAGGTCTTCTTGTGAGTAGGGATAATTCTCCAAAAAATTCCCCAGGCCCGAGGCCCTTGATGACTTCTTGTGTTCCATCTGGCAGTCGTTTGGTGACAGCAAACATCCCACTCATGATACAATACATACTTCCGTCATGGGGATCTCCTTCACGAAAGATCACATCGCCGCGCAAATACACTTGCGTAGAGATATTTTGCATAAATTCCAGTATGTTCATCGGAGTAGTCCTACCAGTATCTGACATGAGAATAAAAAATGAAAACAAAGGCAAGTGAATCACAAAATCTCACTAGACAGATTTCCCTAGTACAAAAACCTGCTTATACAACCACAAGCGGGCGTGGCGAAATTGGCAGACGCACCAGATTTAGGTTCTGGCGCCGAGAGGCGTGGGGGTTCAAGTCCCTCCGCCCGCAAAACAAACTTTCCTTTTTAAAGTTCAAACAATCAAATTAATACAAAGTCAGAGGAACTTGAACAGTTCTTGCGAGCATAAACTGTGACGACCCATAGGGAGTCATTGTTTATGAAAGTTTGCCAGGAAGGCAAACGTCGAGCAAAACCGTGCCTCGAAGCGTAGCAAACAGAGGAAGTGTTTGCAGCGGAGAGGTCAAGTCCCGTAGCAATTTCATCTCAAGATACAATCTTTATTGAATCACCAATTGGATCTTTTAAGGAACCTTTTGAAATCAGATATTCTTTATCTAATATATTCTTTTCAGACAGTTTCTCTTCACATATCCATAGGAAGCAATCATAGCTCTTATTTCGTAAAAGAATGAATCTCTTGTTTTATTGTAAAATTTTCCAGATACAATTTGCATTCACTGATATATAAGTACCGAAGCCGCACTCTCCAGAAATAATCTCCTGAGCTTAAAACTTGTAAATCGATTGTGCATTCGGTTTCAAGACAATCGGAAGTTTTATCAATGGTTTCAAAGTTTTTGCTCTTAGAAAACTCAATTCGATAGTTTTGGAATTTACCTGACTTTGAATAGGAACTTTCTGTATTTGGTTTTTCAATCGGTAGATCGGATGGGTTCGGACAGGTTGCACTTTGGTTGGGAATTTCGGTGGATTTTGGACTACTTTCGTTGTTCATTCCGATAAATCGGAATTTGAAAATATAGTTAGCGTCTGTGATCGCCACCTCTTTTGGGTCGAGTTGGATGATTGTATCATTTGTTAAAGCTGAAAGTAAGATAATGGATTCCACGTCTGATCTTCCTTGCGGATAGGACGTGTTGATCAGGGCAAGAGTCGGAAAAATTAAAATAAAAAATTTTCTAAGTAAACTAATTCTTAAGAATGGAATCGATTGTTTGGATAGATAAATGGTTACCAAGGATAATGGTAATAAAAATAAATCGGATCTGTCAGCTAAGTTCATTGTTTCCTTAGAACCAATCAGCTGGTAAAAGGCATTGTTGAAATTTTGTGATAGGTTGATGCATAGAAATAAAAGATCAGTAAATACTAAGGAAGTCCAAAATACAATGTTTAGGTGGTGTTTTTTTAGAAATGTAGAAAAAATACCGGTTAGGACTAGAGGAGTTAGTAAGATTCCAATCAAATCCGAAATTTTACCTGTAACCAATCCCGGATAGACTATTTTTAAAATAGAGTCATTGGTGATCCATAAGATACTCAAAAAGAATGAATAGAATTGTAATCTATTGGTTTGTAACATTAGAAATTTCCATAAAAGGGTTTTTCGAATTCAAAAAAACGGGCCACTTTAAAAGTGCAGTTTTGCAATCGATTGGTCGTAATATGAGCTGTCATTTCCGAAACGGCTTGGGTTGTATTTCTTGGGTAGGTGGGGCAGGGAATTGCAAGAATACTCCGTAAACAGGCACGCACGGCTCTCTTTTCATAATATATTGTTTCGTTATTGGAATCAGGTCTAGGGTCTTCATCATTTCCGAGTTCAGAAAAAAGATAGGATTGTAATCCGTCAAACTGGCAACTCATTGTTTTAATTAAGGTGTAAGCTGTTATTTTGTCTTCTGTTTCTTTTTTAGATATGGTCAGTTCTGTGTTTGGGTTGTCTATGGGGAGCCTGCAAGCGAAAGCAAAGACAAACAGTAGGATGACGGATCGAACAGGTGTTATCATGGTCATTCTTGTTTTCCCATTAATTTTGTTTTTCCACTTTGGGTCTACGAATATTTTTGTTTAAGAGTTACTTTTGGCTTACGTTCACCTAACAAAAATAGGATCTACTTTCTCTTGGAATTAGTCGTTTAACTTTATACGGAATGATTGACAATATTTAAATAATTTTGTAGATAATGAAGTAATGCAATCTTTGTACGTTTGGGAAATAGGTCGTGGAGCCTTTCGTTTACGAATTCACTTAATGAAATTTCTTTTAATATTTTTATTAGTTTTATTACCAATGGGATGTAAATCACAGGAAGAGACGGGATCTGGATCAAAGGCTTGCTCCGGTGCCTGGAAAATATACCAGGTTTGTCTCATTATCAATGATAACAATTCAAGCTTTTGTAGACCTCAGTATGATGGTATTGTGGTTGCTTGCAGAATGATGTGAGTTTAGATTTTATAGGATAAAATGCTTAGGGAAGGCTTTTGGGAGAAAATCATGAATGCATTCGTAAAATTGATATTAGTTGGTTCATTCAGTTTGGGGTTTGTTTTCTGTAAAAAGGAAAAGAGTTCTGAAGTTTCTAGTGGAGTTGATGGAAAAAATACAGAGCAAGGGCTCCACCAAGGTACAAAGAATATGGTTTCTATTGTCGAAATTCCTGTCGTCAATATGGCTCGGGCAATTCCATTTTATCAATCCATTCTGGGTGTTGCCATAGAGAAGATGACGATGGAAGATACAGAACTCGGTGTTTTTCCTTCCTCAGAAGGAGCCGTGAGTGTGGTTCTCGTAAAGGGTAAGGATTATATACCTACTAAAAATGGTGTATTGGTTTATCTCAATCCAGGTAAGGACTTACAACCTGTTTTGGATAGAATCGAGAAAAATGGAGGGAAAATCCTTCTCAAAAAAACGTTGATTAGTCCTGAGATGGGTTATTATGCATTTTTCTTGGACAGTGAAGGGAATAAATTGGGGTTACATTCGCAGGAATAACTTTAGTTGTATAGGTGAATTGTATTGATATATCGGTAGTTTTTGTTAGATGATGGTTCGAGTAAAAAATATTCTATTGATTTTGTGTATTTCATTTTCAATCTTTCATTGTCAGTCAGGGAAAGAAGAATGTTTAAATGAAAACCCAATTACATTACAATGTCGTAATCCGATTCTCTACATGAGAGTAGTCGATGAAAATTGTTCGAATACAAGTCTATGTTCCGATTCCGTTCAAAGACAGAATTTATTTTTAATTTCTTGTGTGGCATTGGATGCACAGAGAAAAAAATGCGAAGGGAGACTGAAAACCTCGATTCATTAGATGCCCCAAAGAATTGTAAACTTACCTTTATGAAAAACCTAAAATTCTTTTTGTTTTTAAAACAATTGCCAAAAGGAAAGATTCTGCTTTCGTTTTCCATAAGGCAATGGAATTTCCAAACCCATTTCCTGCTGGTGGTGCAAGGGTTTGGCTTGTCACTCCGCCGTTAAATAGATTTTGGTTTGTCGGTAAACCACCACGCACACTATGAAATGTGTAGACTCGGTTTGTAGCCGTAGGTTCTGAAATTACTATGTCTTGGAGGCCATCCGCATTGGTGTCTTGGAACTGTAATCCTTGCGAGAAATTGCTACCCGTAGCGAAGCCAGAAAAAAGGCTATCGGCCGATCCGCCGGCACTTAAGTTCATATTGCGAAATCCGGTGATTGGATCATTTAACACTAAGTAAACGTCACCGATTCCTGCACTGGCACCGGTTGCTCCGATCAGTAAGTCGGGCAATCCATCTCCATTTGTATCGCCAGAAGCTAAGGTAGCTCCGAATGAGCAAATATTCGCATCACAGCTAGTAGTTGGTGGTCCTATAAGGATCGAATTTGGTATGTTCGAGTAGGGATTTATGGCGTCACAAGTGGAATTAAAAACAAAAACAATTCCTTGTCCAGAATTGAAAGTCGGAGCGCCGACGGCAAGGTCAATACATTTATCAGAATTAAAATAATCCAAAACAATGCTAGTTCCAAACTGACACCCATTTGCTCCTGGACAATTGGAAACTTCTAATGGAGCAATGAGATTCTGCTGAGGAATGTTAGATAAGGTTCCAAGATTGGAAAGGAATACATAAATTTGGCCTACCTTTGATGAGTAAAATGGTGCTCCGACTACTAAATCTTGAAATCCATCTCCATTGACATCACCCGCATAAGCATTAGTTCCAAAATTATCATTTACTCCTGGTTTATAAACCATATTTGCCGAGTTTGTATTCTGTGAATTCACACCACTAGATCCTTGGCTATAGAAAATAAAAACATCATCATTCCAAGGTGAGGCTAGTACTGCATCGTCATAACCATCATGATTAATATCTGCACCTTTGACGAAGCTGCCAAGTCTACTATCTTGCGTAATGCCAGATAGGATAGTATCAGCAAGACCTCCTGCATTTAGATTTCTAGATGGTATCCCAGATTGTCCTTCACTGTAGAAAAGTAACACTCTTCCCCCGTAGGATATGATGCCGGCATACGCTTGGCTACCGACAATTAAATCAGCGTAGCCATCGCCATTAAAATCACCAGAACTGATCTTGCTTCCAAAGTAAGTGCCTGTGGTTCCATCCGTTATCGTTGTGCTGGGTGCGGTTTCTAGTTGTTTGGTAATGGGATTCGAATTGTATACAAACGCATAACCTTGGTCTGAATTGATGCGGGTTGCCGATACAATCAAATCCGGATACCCATCCCCATTCGTATCATGATTGGTTCCCATGCGCACTTGGATGGTATTGGATCTTTCATAGGGCAAATGGGCATAGATGGTATGAAGGCTTCCGTAAGTCCAAAACGTATTGGTAACGGCTTTTGCAGGCAGGGCGTACCGCCAAGTTCCATTGATCACCGGCACTTGGGTAGGCATTGCATCATCAATTCCCACATTCACAAAGGTGGGGCCAGGGGGAACGGTTCCGACAACAAAACCTGTTTCGACAATGGAGTTGTTGGTTAGGTTGGAGATGGTAACCGTGGACTCAGGTAAGAGAAGTAAATACTGGGCCGGCGACCATCGTTTGAAGGGATCTTTATCAGGACAAAGAAAATTGGATTGTTTCATCAAACATTCAATTGGCGGGTGCGTAAAAGGATTGGCCCAACAACCCCAAAAACCTAAAGACAGAACTAGAGGAAGAAATCTTAAACAATAGTTCCGTTTTTGAATGAATGTTCTATATCCCATTTTTAGCATAAACTAACAATGGATTAATGTTTGGTTCGGTCAATCGGGACGCAATGATTTATTTTTTTATTAATTTTTTATAATTCAATAATACCGATCCACTAGCAAAGGTTCTTGATGATTCGAGTGTAAAAGATTGTATAGATTTTAGTCCCCCGAACAGAGATTCACCTTTCCCTATGGCTATGGGATCAATCATCAGGGAAAAGTGATCTATGATTTCCAGATCACAACATTGCCGGAAGACTTCACCACTTCCGAGAATTGTAATATTTATACCTTTCTCTTTCCGCTTTGTTAGGTCGTCTCTCCAGTTGGCTGCAAGAGGGCCTGTGTTTTCCCAAGTAGTGTTTAGTTCTGAATGCGAAAGGACTAGTTTTTGAGCATTTTGCATTTGTTCGGTGACAATGGGAAAAATTCGGAAGGCATCTGGACTTGTCCAAAACGATTCCATCATTAGAAAGGTTCGTTTTCCAAAGAGCAGGGTGTTTCCTGAGTTTAGATTTTCTTCTGAAAATTTAGATTCCTCTGCACCATGAGAATGCCAGGAGATATCTTCGTTTTCTCCTTTATAAAATCCATCGAGTGATAAAAATAAAAATGCAGAAAGGGTTCCTTGGGTTTTCATAGAGTCATTAGAAAAGATCGGGAGGTTCATTCGCAATGTAAAAATTAGGAAATAAAAAATAGCATTCCCAAAAAAGAACTTTTCTTTTCCAAACTTTTTACGAGAATCTTTCGCATGAGTTTTTTTGAAAGTTTGAAAGCCGTTGCAGCTCAGGCAGTAGAGCTGGTACAAAACAATCCCCAAATTGTTTCTGGAATCCAAAAGATCATCGAAGACAATGGAGGGGTTTCTGGAATTGTCCAAAAATTCAAAGATAAAGGGTTTGCGGAAGCTGCTTCCTCATGGGTGGGAACAGGAGACAATGTGAACATTGGTGCCGCAGATGTGATGAAGGTTTTAGGAAGCGATTCTGTGCAAGAATTAGCCAAAAAAGTGGGGTTAGATTCAGATGCAACTGCGGGTCTCATTGGAAATTTATTGCCAATAGTGATCGATAAACTTTCTCCTGATGGAAAAGAACCTGCGAACGATATCACTTCACAGCTTTCTTCTTTAGCTTCCCTGTTTACTAAATAGGTCCGAAGTTCTAAACCAAACCACCTATGGAAAATTAGGTGGTAATTCTTTCTCATTCACCTACAATTTGTCTTGCCAAAATTTCTCTAGAAAAAGACGATTCCTTCCATGAAGAAATTGTTCCTTGTTTTCTTAACTTCCCTGGTTTTGTTTCAGTGTAAAAAAACACCTACAATCGAAGTCGGTCAAAATGTATTTATTTCTGCTACAGTGCTAAATGCTCGAAAAACTCCCACACTCGATGGAGAGAAGGTTGGAAAATTTAATCTTGGGGATGAGGTTAAGGTTTTGGAGCGATCGGAGAAGGATGTCGAAATCGATGGAATTTCTGCTTTTTGGTACCGCATTCAATCCAAAGAAATTACTGGTTGGGTGTTTGGTGGGTATCTATCCGTTACCAAAGTAGAATCGAGGGATGCGATAATTGCAGCAGTTCAAGGGAATTTTGTTTTCTGCACAATCCCTGACCGAATGGACTGTTCGAATACAATTGAGTTTGATGGAGAAAGTTTTGTTTTCCGTATGTTTAATCAATATTCTGGCATCAGTGAAAAATTAGAAGGAGTGTTTGATGTCTATTCAGACCATCTAGTTTTGGATACAAAATCTCGACTGGTTCGTCCTTCCATTTTTATCCAATTCCCACAAACGGAGGAAGAAAGAACTGCTTACAATAATGCTTATTTCGGATATTCGGATTCAGATAGTCATTTAGTTTCGCTTAGCACTTACCCTGTTACCGGAAAACAAGATTTGTATTTTTACGTTTGTAACGAAAAACTGTTGTTACTCATTGAGAAAAAAGAAAAAGATTCTGCTTGTAAAAGTGAATACGCTTACACTAAATCTTCTTACTCTTCCCCTTAAAGGATTCATTTCTTATCATAGAATCCGTCCTGGACGTATGAGGATTTCTCCAATCTAAAATACGGTTTTTTGTTTCGGCAGGAAGTTTTTTTAAAAATTCCTGCCATACTCTTTCCTCTAAAACAGAATAAAATCCTGGCATATATTGGATCTTCGTATCTTTCGGAAGATAGTTTTTATAATCGCTTGCGGACACTCCGTACACAATTCGGTAGATGGGTCTCGTTTTGTGTTTTTCTTCCGGTAAAAAGTGAAAAGCATCCCCCGCTTTATGATAACAAATAAAATAATCAAATCCTTGATGAACGATGATAAGAGTATTTGGGGGAAATTGGAATAAAGGAAGTAAGATGGAATAAAGTTTATAGTCTTGGTTGTTGAATTCTTTCCCGCGAATTAATGTAAAATACTGATAAATTGGAACTAAAAGGATTAGAATTCCTATGATGATTTCTGATTTGATTTTTGAAAGAAAAGGAAGAAATAAGAAACTTGCCGGTAGAAAAACAAGTAAAAACAATCGAAATGGAAAACTAAAGGCCGTATAACTAAAGATAGGTAAGGAAATGAAAAAAAATAAGATCAGTAATGAGTCGTAAAATGATTTTTTTTCCTTATTTAATTTTGATCTTGTGAATAAATAGAACACAGGAGAAAGGAAAAATAAAATTTGTTCAAAGGTAAATGTAGGATATAACTCGGCGTATCGATAAAACGGAGATAGAAATTGGAATTCTAAATTTTCTGTAAAAACGGTTTTTAGATCTTTCCAGTGGAGGAGATTGGGAAAAACAAAATTCAGGCAAACCAGAATGATTAGTAATCCGAAAAGAATAGAAATTCTGTAGATTTTCGGGATGGGAATTTTTTTCCAAACGAGAGGCAATAAAAAACAAAAGGAAATTCCTGCGGTGAGTTTATGACTAAAAAATACCAATAGAAAACTAAGTCCCAAACGGAAAAAATTTACTAACTTAGTTTTGTTTTCATTTCGTTCTAAAATATACAGTTCTGTGAGAAATAAGATGAAAAAGAGAATGCCACTTAAGTTTTTAATAAAGTTAAAACTGAAATGTGGTAAATATGAGGAAGAAACTAAGATGAGTCCAAGAAGGACGGAAATAGATTCTTTTTGGGTGAGTTCTAGCGCCAAGCGGTAACCCGCAAGGAATAAAAATCCTACTAGGAACGAAACAAAAATCTTGTTTGTAACGACAATATCGGTTCCCAGTTTTGAAAAATAAACAAGTCCATACAAAACGGGTGATACATCTGGACTAAAGAACCTTCCTTTCGTAAGATAAGAATTTACTTGTGCAGCATAATAGTAACCATCGGCTCCAAACGCAAAAGACGAACTAAATTGAACGGTGAGTTGTAAACTAACGACTAGCAGAAAAAGACCGGTAACAAGTGATTTCTGTTTATAAAAGGTAATCATCGGAAGAACATAAGATGGGATTTTCATTTGTTTCTCGAAATACTTGGACATTCGAATGTCCATTGTGATTTGTTTGTTGGAAGTAAAGTTTCGCTCGTTTTAATGGTTTTTCTGATCGAATGCGAAATCTTAGGACCGTATCGGTAAGATCAAATTCGAATAATAAAGGAAATGGAAAACTGTTTTGAATCCTTAAATCTTTTGTAGGATAAACGACTGAGGCATCAGTTCCCAGAGGTGTAAACCTCGTATTTTCTGTGTACAAATCACGAGAGTGTGGAAAACGTTCCAAAACTTCTAGTCCCAGTTCTAAAGATAAGTAGTAAATAATTCCTGATAATTGACAAAGGCCACCGGCAATTTCGGAACCAACGAGTCCATTTCGAATCACACGTCCTTCAGTGTAACCTTTGGCAAGAGTTGGATTTCCCAGTTCATACCAAAAGGAAAAAATCTTTCCAGGAAATAGGATGCGGCCGTTTAAGTTGGCAATGGCTATGCGAAGGTTTTGAAGTTTTCCTACTTTTAAAGGTGAATCAAAAATGGGTAGACTAAGCGTTGTTTCTTCGTTCCATTCTGAAATTTTATTTGGTTGTAGCCCGTACTGAAAGTAGTTTCCCTTTAGAATCGCTCCGAGGGTTCTTCTACTACTTTTTATGATCAGTTTGAGTCGAGAAATCAAAGTTAGTTGTTATTTTTAAGATTTAAGAATTTCTATAAAACTTCTATCAGGATTCATTGTATAAGATCCTTTATAAGGATGGGGTGGGTTCTTTCCCCAATCATTCGGTGACAGAAGAGAAAAATAAGTCCCAGTTTCTTTTTCATACAGATGAATAATTTGACCCGGTTTCTTTTCAAACTGACACCGAGCTTTGTGGAGTTCGATATCTTTTTCTGCTTGTTCTAAAATCTGTTCCGCTTCTTCTTTCAAGCGTCTGATTTGGTTTGCAATGATTTCTAATTTTCCGTGGACATGGAGTTTGACGGATTCTTCCGCCATTTCAATTTCTTTGGCTCGATCAACAAGACTGATGGAGGGTGCCAATCGACTGGTCCCGTAGGTGAGACTGTGGTGGGGAATTTCCGATTCTTCCATTCTAGGATTAGAGAATCTCTCTATTATGAATTTGCAAATAATTTCTCACCTGAGTTCGGTGGAAATTAGAAAAAGGCTCTCCTAAAATCAATTAGGAAAGCCGAAAGCCAAGGTTTTTGACGATCTCTATTTTTACGAAAGCGGTTGGTAAGTGACAACCATAGCCTTGGATTTGATTTCTTTTGGCATGGAAGTTTTGGATAGAGTTTTGGAAAGAGTTGCTTTGTCTTTGGATTTACCCATTTGGACCACAAAGAAACCGTTCTTTACTACAATAAATGTTTTAGCAGTGAGTTTGCCATGGTTATCTGATTTTAGTTGTGATAAAAATGTTTCCGCCGATTGTCTGCTGGTAAAGGCAGCTAGTTGGATCGTAAACTGTTTCCCTTCCGACTTTGAACTTAAAGTTTGTTCTGAATTCTTATGTGACTTTGTTGGTTTGGAACTAGGAGCCAAGTTTTTAAATCGTTCTTCCTGTTTGTTGGCCAAACTTCGTTTTTCGGAACGTTTGGTTAAATCTACTACTTGTTGTTTTTTCTCTTCTTCTTCATCTTTGGCAGTGGAAGTTTCTACGAAGTAGGGATTATTTCCAACATCTGCCATTGGAATTTCTTGGTTCAAGTTCGTTTGTTCTTTGGTTTTTGTTCCTTGTACAAGAGAAGAAGCTACACTAGTTCCCGTTGCCGTATCTGCAGGATTCGGTGTTACCGCAGTTGGAGCAGGGATGGATGCATCACTCGCTTCTGTCGTTTGTGTCAGTTCGGCCTTCTTGTAGAGGCTTTGTGTTTCCTCTGCTTTTCCTTTGCCGACAGAAACACCCAGGAAAAAAATCGAAAAGAATAAGGCAAAAAGAAAGAGGGACAAAACTCCAATTCTTTGTTTGTCTAAGTTGATCACGTAAAATACTCTTTCTTTCATTTTTGAATCCTTTGTTGAATTTCTTTATAAATAATTTCGATTTGTTTTTTTAACTCTTCCCTTTGATTATCGTTCGTTACGACGAAATCGGAGAGAGACTTTTTTTTCTCTAAATCCATTTGGGCGGTATTTCGTTTTTTGAAATCTTCCTCCGTCATCCCACCGCGAGTTTGGACTCGTTCCCAAGCTACTTCTGGACTTACGGCAATGGTAACTGTAAAGTCGCAGAGTGTATGGGCATCGGTTTCAAAGAGGAGAGGAACTTCCCAGGCAATGATGCTTCCGTCTTTCCTTGAATTTAAAAATTCGTGAAAAGATTTACGAATGAGTGGATGGAGTAACCCATTTAGAGCTGTTAGCTTTGTCTGATCGGAAAAAGCAAGTTCTGCAATTTTGGATCTTACCGGAGAACCTTTTTCGTCCAGAATGGATTTGCCGAAAATGGATACAAGTTCGCTAATCACGGGACTATTTGGTTCGGTGAATTGACGAGCAATGGAGTCCGAACTTACTGCTTCCGCACCAAGCTCGCCAAACATAGCAAGTACAGTCGACTTTCCCGAACCAATGGATCCGGTAATTCCGATTAAAGTTTTGTTGTTATGTTTTGGACTCACGGGTTTATAACATAAAAAACCCGTGAAAGTACAAGTATTTTTTTTAGTTAGATTAGAAAAAAAATACTAAAGTTATTTGGAACAAATCAGTTATTTATTTTTAATTTGCCGATCCAGTTTTGTACGATTTGTGCGGATAAATTGGGATCTTCGATCATAGGAGCATGGCCCATATTCTCTAGGATTACGATTTCTAGTTTGGTTTTTATTTTTTTCTTTAATACTTCCGTTACGGAATGATGGATTACTTTGTCTTCTTTTCCCCAAATCACAAGAGTTGGTGACTTAATTTCCTCCAGTTCCTTTTCTAAAAAGTAACCTTCTTTGCGTATCTGTTTTAGGATGGAAGCATTCCAATCTCTATTTGCAAAAGATTTGTTGGCGAAATATGTTTTTAAAAATGAGGGAAGGTAAGGTGGTTTGACAAAGGTAAAGGAAATCAAACGATCAAAGTCTTCCGGACTTGTGAGAAGGAGGGGGCTTGGGTTTCCTGCCATCTCGATCGTTTGCATTTCGCTCGGAGTGGGACTTTTGATTCCTGCATTATCAAATAGAATGAGAGTTTTTACTTTATTTGGATATTTGGCTGCAAAGATTCCTGCGATTCCACCACCCATAGAATTCCCTGCGATATGAAAATGCTCCAGCCCGAGTGCCTCGGCAAATTGGTTGAGCCTATCTGCTTGTGCTTCTTGGGTGTAACTGATTCCTTCTGGTTTGTCTGATTCCCCAAAACCGGGTAGGTCAGGAGCTACGACTCGAAACCTATCAGGCAGGTGTCTTGAAAACCTGGTCCAATGGTCTTTGTCTCCACCAAACCCATGTATTACGGGTAAGGTTTCTCCTTCTCCAAATTTTTCTGTGTATTTCCAGTTTAGGCCATCAACAAGAATCGATTTTGTTTCTAAACTGGATCTGAATCTTTCTAGGCTAATTCCTGTTTTGTGAAGAGTTGATGCACAGTGGAGGGATAGGAGTGCAAAAAAAATGCTGGTAGAAACTGATTTCCTGGGGGTCTTCATAGTATCCTCACAAAAAATATAAAGGTTCGTTGACAGGGTGATCTGGAAAAATACCTTGGTCGTAACCGAAGGCCCTGTAGCTCAGTCGGTAGAGCAGAGGACTGAAAATCCTCGTGTCGGCAGTTCGATTCTGTCCGGGGCCACGGTTGCCTAATTTCCCGCCTTTCTTTCTTCTCCCATTGACCAAAGACCCAAAAATTCGTTTTCCTCTACCTTTTTACAAAGTTCTGGTTTATACAGTTTCTTTACCGGCGGTTTTGGATAGATATGGATCTCATCATTGTCTGGGATGAAGGTGAGCATTCTTAAGATGGTATCTTGGCCTTCGATTTCATACATAGTGTAAGACATTCCTTTGGAAGGGATGATCTGAGAAGTTTCCAGATACTTGCGTGTATTTTCTGACATATTCTGAAACGTTGTTTCTCTTTCTTATCGTTGCAATCAAAAACTAAAAAATTTAAGTTTTCCTTTTTTTTAAAAACAACTTAGAGAACTGGATGAGTTTTTCTCTGATTTTGGGAGAAAATCCTACGGATACATTCAATCGAAAATGGTGATCCCAGTGTTTGGAAAGTCCAAAAAGAGAACCAGGTGCTATGGCCATTCCGATTTTTTTAGATTCCGTAAGGAGTTTGTCACCATCTAACGGAGATTTGATCCACAAAACAAAACCGCCATCTGGTTTTTGAATTTCTAAAATTCCTTCGCTATAGAAACTTAAAAGTTTTATATATTCTTCTGTAAGTTTTTTGTATTCAGAACGTAAGAATTTAAGATGCCTTTCAAAAGTTTGTAGTTTTAAATACTGAAGGACTGCCATTTGGGTGGGATTATTTTCTGAAATTTTATAGGCCCGTGTACGTTTGCTTAAATCTCTGATTCCATTTTTGGAAGCAACCCAACCCATTCTAAGTCCTGGGGAAATTGTTTTGGAAAAGGAAGAACATAAATACGATTTTGGACTTTTGGAATCGGAGGGAAAATAACTAACCAGGGGTTTTGGTCTTGTTCCTGAAAAATATAAATCTCCGTATATATCATCCTCTACCAATTGGATTCCATATTGGTAAGAAAGTTTTGCTAAATTTTGTTTGTTTTCTTCGCTTAGTAAAATTCCATTCGGATTATTAAAGTTAGCCGAAAATAAAAAAACTTTCGGTTTATGACGTTTGATTAGTTTTTCGTATTCGGTCACAGAGATTCCTTCTTCTTTTCTATAAGGAATTTCTACCACTTTCAGTTTCAGAGTTTCCAGAATCTGAAATAACCCAACATAAATAGGAGAGGGGACTATGACTGTGTCTCCAGGTTCCGTGGAACTCAGTAAAGAAAATGTGATGGATTCTGTACATCCGCTTGTAATCTGAATTTGGTCTGGGTTTGCCCTGTAACCTTGGATCGACAAACGTTTGCTAATCCATTCTCGTAGTTCAGGGTTTCCTTGTAAGTCTCCATAGGAAAAAATTTCTTTGTGTTTCAGTGCTTTTTTAAATGAGGAGACAATCCCACCCAAAGGAAGGTAAAAATCAGAAGGAATGGCTGCTCCAAAAGAAATGAGTTTGGGATCCATTACAGTTCGCATGATTTGTTGGATTCTATCATCAGCTTCTACTGCTGGATAAAATTCGTTTTGTGGTCCCGAAATGACCGAACTAATATTCGGATGTACAAAGTATCCCGACTGAGGGACTACAAAAATATATCCTTCCTCTTCTAGGATCCGATAGGCTTCTTTTGCTGTAGTAAGGCTACATTCTTTTAAATTTTGAATTTCCCGAAGAGAAGGGATTCTTTCTTTTTCAGAGTAAAATCCTGATTGGATTTCCTTTTTTAGGTCTTCTGCTAGGGTTTTGTATTTTGTCATATTAATCTGTATACTAATAGATGAAATAAACTGTATATGGACAGTTTTGGTTTTATTTGATATTCTATATCCATGGAAACGGAACTGCCAAGTATTTTTTCTGCGAAACGAACTTCTTTTGTTCGGACATCCGTCATTCGTGAAATTTTAAAATTAACAGTAAAAAATTCAGATATCCTTTCCTTTGCGGGAGGACTTCCTAATCCAAATTTATTTCCGAGAGAAATATTAAGTTCTGTAATGGAGTCAGTAATCCATGAAAATCTTTCTACTGCACTTCAGTATGGAGATTCCTCAGGATACGCGGCCTTACGGTTTCAAATCATCGAAAAGTTAACAGATGTCTCTTGGGCAAAATCTGATTCCACCATCATCACTCATGGTTCCCAACAAGGTTTGGATATTTTGGGAAAGATGTTTATGGACTCGGATACCAATGTGTTATTAGAAGATCCTGTTTATTTAGGAGCTTTGCAGGCTTTTTCTCCTTACCAACCTAATTTTTTTAGTGTTCCTATGGAACCTGATGGTCCCAATCTTTACTGGTTGGAAGAAATTTTATCTCAAAATAAAATCCATGTTTTTTATGCAAATCCTTCGTATCAAAATCCTTCAACCTATACTTGGTCTTTAGAAAAAAGAAAACAGATAGCAAAGATTTTGGATGATAAAGAAATTTTATTCATAGAGGATGAGGCATACCGGTATTTAGACTTTGATGGTAAGGTTTACCCATCGGTAAGTTCTTTTCGCAACAAAAAAGAGTTAACGTTTATTTTGGGGAGTTTTTCGAAAGTAATTTCACCTGGTTTTCGTTTGGGATGGGTTTTGGTTCCTGATCCTTATCTTTCTTTGTTTACTGCTGTCAAACAGGGAAATGACTTAAATTCCAATCAGTTTTCTCAAGTAGTGATATCAAAACTTTTAGAAGTGATGGATTTTAAAACTCATCTCCAAGCCATTCAGTCCTTTTACCAAGAGAAAAAGGAAAACCTGGTTTCTTTACTAAATAAGCACCTTCCCGAAGTTAGGTTTTCTCTGCCAGAGGGAGGAATGTTTCTTTGGGTTGAGTATCCTAAGGTATCTTCAAAGGAACTAATGGAAAGATGTATTGCCAGCGGTGTGGCCATGGTTCCCGGAACTGAGTTTTCACCTGCCAGTCTGTCTTCTTCTTTTTTTCGAATGAACTTTAGTTTTTTAGATAACAACCAAATGGAAATAGGTGTGAAACGAATCGCAAAAGCCTATCGAGACATAAATACGTGACATGTGTTTAGTATTTTTTCCTTGACAATACTACTCACTTGTTTACTTATTAGGTATGAAGCCTGCGATTACCAAAGCTTTGTGCCTTAAGTTTTCTGTCCTCAGCCTAGAAGAGAAATTGGAAATTCTAAAAGAAGATCCTGCCTTTCGTCTTCTTGTAGACCAAATGTATCAAAACTATAAGGAAAACCGATCCACCGTCATTCTTTGATTTGCCTAAGCTATGGATTCCTGTTTCCATGGAAACAAAGTAGGTAATCATGAATTTAGATCTAAACGCTCAAGAAACAAAACAGCTTCTCAATGCACTTGCTGTGTTCGAATGGGTGAGTAATTCCCCTCACGAAGAGACAGACCCTTCTGTGGATGAGTTTGTCCAATCCCTTCTCAAAAAACTTTCTGCTTCTGGCGAAAAAGGTGCAATCGTTTCTGAAAATGGACTCTATACCATCTCGGAAGAATACTTCCAAGAAGTATTTGAATCTTACATTGAACCTTATAACGATGATATTTTTTGGACGGATCTCTCTACGGAACTTGCTCAAAGAGATTTAGAACAAAAGGTATCTGCGAAAGATTTAGAAGCCCTCAGCCCAGAAGATTATGAAACCAAAGTAGCAAAAGAAGCAGAGAAATACGATGCTGAATTTGAAAAGAATGGTGTGGATAATCTTTTCTTAAAAAAATAAAGGAAACGGGATTAGCCTTAAGAAGGTTTTTCCCATTCGACAAGAACCATCGTTTGGTCATCCTCTTGTTCTTCTTTTCCTTGGAAGAGAAATAATTGGATGACAAGTTCCGCAAGCACACGTTCGGATTCCTTCTCTTTATAATCACTCAGGATCTTTTGGATTCGTTCTGTTCCAAATTCTTCTCTCGATTCATTTTTTTGTTCCAACATTCCATCCGTAAACAAAAGGATTCGATCCCCCTCGGCAATCTGGAATTGTTTTTGCGTATAGGGTTGGTCTTTTTTTAAACCAATGATATTTCCTGTTCGTTCCAGGATGATTTGTTCCCCATTTTTTTGAAAAATTTGATTTGGGTGACCAGCTGACGAGTAATAGACGGTTTTCGTTTTTGTGTCTATATCGAGTAAAAATCCAGAAAAAACAATTTTGAGTCCAGAGAATTTATTTTGAATCTTTTGGTTTAGATGGTTCATGAGATCATCTGTTTTGGTGATAAACCTTTTGATGGCTTCATATTCTGATTTGATCGCCATTGTATACAAGGCTGCTTGGATTCCGTGCCCTGTGGCATCTGCGACAAAAAAACGAACCGTTCCGTTATCTAGTTCAAAGATATCATAAAAATCTCCACCAACTTCGCCTTGTGGTTGGAAGTACAAATGAATTTTTAAATGTTCAAATTTGATTCCATCTTCCGGAAGAATCTTTTGTTGTATTTTTTTAGCAAGAAGTAGATCCTTTTTGATTCGATTCAAAGAAGAGTTTAATTGATACGTTCTCTCGGAAACGATTTGTTCCAAGTTTTCTGTCACTGCGAGTAAAGATTCGTTACTAATTTTTAAACTCATTGCTAGTTCCTCTGCTCGTAAAAATGCATTGGCCACACGACTAGAGAGAATGAGTGATTGGATAAAGATAAAACATAGTAGGGCGTAAGGAGTGAGTCCAATCCCTCTGTTATTGACACTATGCCTTAAAATATCAAAGGCAACAGAAAATGCTAAAATGAGAAGTCCTAAAAAAAACAATTTGGAATTGGGGCGTTTATTGAATACTGCCTTTAGATTGATATGGATGACATACCCAATTGTAAAAAATGCTAAAACTTGAAATCCATATAATAAAATGGTAAATACAGAAATTGGTAAAATAAGTGTGAGAGCAAAGACTGTACTTGCGATCAATGCATAACGAACATATCGCCAATCGGATTCTTCTGGAAATAGCGAATGGATAAACAATAAGAATGTTGGTACTGCAAAATAAAAAGAAGCAAATTCAATCCGAAAGGCTGTTGGCCAGTGGAAGTTTGGAAATACTTCTAAGATATACCTTTCCCCTGTAAAGGCTAGACGAATCCCCAGTAAAAAACAAAAGAGGGCAAAGTAAAAAATCGAAGTTTCTTTTCTTTTGTAAAAGTACAATCCGAAATGATAGAGACCAATGAGAACTAGAGCTCCAAGTAAAAAAAGTTCACGTGCATTGGAGAGCATCTTTTCTCGGTCCAAAGCATTTTTATTTCCTATACTCGGGATGGCCCAGAATCCACCAAAATTATTATCATAATTTGCAATATGAAATACGAGTTCAACCACCTCTTCATCAGGAATCAGAGTGTAGTATTTGGATTTGATTCTGGGAGTATCATCAAATTTGTTGATCCCTGGTTTCCCTTGACCACCAATCAAAACTCCGTTGGCAAAGAACCGGTACGATGAGGCAATGTCTGGAATATAAATTCTTAATTCTTGGCCTATGGTTTGTTTGCTAAGATGAACAAATGCTCGTAAGGTGACGTGGCCGGTTCTTGGTAATTCCTTTCCTCCAAATTCTTCGTCTTGCCAAGAGTTCGGAATGGTTAGGTATCCTGTGAGAGGTTTTTCTCCATGGAAAGGAGGGTAGTGGAAATCTCCATAATACAATTCCCATTCCCCATGTAAGTCAACAATGGTATTTTCTTTAAAAGTTAGGTCACGAATGTCCAGAACCCCTTTTCGGAACCGATGTTGTTCTTCTGGTTCAGGACCTAAACAAGCAGACTGTAATAACAGGAGAGAAAAAACTCCCGCAAGTAGAATTAATTTTCGCATAAACGGATTTTAGTTTTTTCTTTGTACAGGAAAGGACTAATTTCGTCCAGAATATCCTATCACGTCCATAAAAGCAGAAACGGAAAACACCGCCTTACCTGGGCCTGGTTCTCCGTAACCCGGAGGAGTGGGGAGACCATACTTTTCAAAGGTTTCTTTCCACGCACGCAGTAGTTCACAAAAATAAACCAGAGGTGGTCCTGCTTGTTGGCCAAGGGTTGTAAAAGGTTCCGGACACCAAGCGGTAAAACGAGGAACAATTCCTTTCGACATAAAGAAATCTAAACCTTGTTTTGTGGAAGTGATGGCCTCTGTAACTGTTTTAAATCCCCAAGGTTCGGAAAGTTCTACGCCTCCCACAAAATTAGGAATGACATTTTCTGGACCAAATACTTCTGCAGAATCTACAACCCTGCGAATCCAGTTTTCATAACCAATCCAACTTGATTTTCCGGGACAGATCTTTTCAAAGAGAGCCTTGTCCCAAACTTCATAATTCGGATGGTAAATTTGAATCCCTGCATCTTTGAACCTTTGGCAATCTTCCTTTTCAAAGGCTTGGGCTACAAGTTTCCCCATCCAACGTTTGGGAAACCTTGCTTCAATGCCTTCTGGGTATTGGAGGTAAAAATCTACTTCTGATTTTTTCTTTAGATTGGTCAGAACCGATCCACCAGTAATGGTATATACTTTTGCGATCTGGTCTTCGGCATCCACCCAAGAAAGGACTTCTAAAATATCTTCTACATCCTTCACTCCGGTATAGGGCCGACCCGCACCTTTTTGTTGGCGGTAATTATGATTGATATCGCAATAAGCGCATTCTTCGTCTTTTCCAAAGTACTGGCAGTTTCGAAAGACAGTGAGATACAATAGATAACCCCATTCGATCACGGGAGCGACTTCGCCTGGCAATTTCCCTGATTTGGTTTTGTGTCTATACCAAGAGGGAATGGGAGGATACTCAGCACTTCCAATCTCAGTCTCTTCTAAAAACAAAGTAGGAATCCCTTCCTTTGATTTCATTTTGTAAGGAGAGTTTGGGTTGTTTCTTGTGGAAATCACTGTTTTTAAAAGCCCAAAGTGACCTCCGGAGATTTTGATCTCCTCGGGAGCTTTTGTATCCGCCCCATCTTTTAAGTCAGCAAGAGGGATATGATCAAAGGAAAAGATAAAATAATCTTTGGATTTATAAGGATCTTTGACTTGGAAGGATTCTGGCAAAAAATGAATCCCTTGCCTTAAGATGTCTTGTTTGACAATGGCTTCCATCGGAATGTCTTTGTACAACCTTTCCATTTCTTCTAGGAGTTTAATGGAGGAGGCGGGTCTTTGGTTCAGTGTAGAGGTTTCAGCCATAATGGGAGTTTTTTTCTTCCTATATCTTAGACAAAGCGATTTTCCAAAGAATTACCCCTCTTTTCCCTTTAAAATGGCTGGTTTCGGGGAAAAATACTGAATATTCGTTTACAAATCTCATCACTAAATTATTTTTTTTCCGAACTAATGAAATTTTTTTCATTCTGGAAAAAAATACCAAAAAGCTGGGAATTTTTCATACCCCGGTTTGTTGATTAGAATAACGAAAGTTGAATTTCACTAAGGGACAGGACGATATGAAAGCATCGAAACTAACCATAATGGGCCTTGCGCTTCTTTTCACTGGTCTTACAGTTTGTAAGAAACCAGACGCAGAAGTGTCTGAAGCACCTAAAAAACCAGCAGATTTATCTGCGGTAGTCGTATTTGCGGTAGGAGATTCAAAAATCCAACACGCAGACCAAACAGAAGAAAAAGCACAACTCGGTGCCCTTCTGAAATCCGGGGATAACGTAGTCACAGGCGACAATGGAAAAGTAGACATCCAATTTGCGGATGGATCGAGCATTCGTATCTCTCCAAAGTCCGCGATTGACTTTGCAAAACTTTCCCAAGACAATTCTGGAACTACAGACACTCAAATTGCTCTAGTTTCTGGAAAGGTATTTGCGAAAGTCAACAAAGCTAAGAAAGAAGACAACTTTACTGTCGTAACACCGACTGCGATTGCGGGTGTGCGAGGAACGTCTTTTATCGTAGAATCTGCTGATGGAAAACCTGCAAAAGTAAAAGTAGTGGAAGGTGCGGTTGCCTTTGCTCCACGAGTTCCTGCTTTGGAAAAACTTTCCACAGAAGAAATTGCTGGAAATGCAGACTTGAAAAAACTCCAAGAATCTTTAGCGAAAGCAGAAGTAATCTTAGAAAAAGACCAAGCTTCTACTCAATCGGCAAAATCTGCTGAACTAGCGAAGTCTGGCGCTGCTGACATCAAAACTTTGGATTTGTCAAAAGCATTCAAAACTTCTGAGAAAGAGAAACTTGTTGTAGAAAGTGCAAAACTGACTAAAAACGAAGAACAAGAAATCAGAACTATTGTGACAGTTGACAAACAAACTGCACAAGAGATCGTAAAACTTAGCGAATCTGCTCAAACTGAAAAGTTAGATGAGTTGAAAAAACAAGAAATTGATGCTAAGAGACAAGCGATCGAGGGGGAAGTTGCAAAACGCCAAGAAGAAGAGAAGAAAAAATTCGAAGACTCTTTGGCTAACCAACCTAAAGAATTTAAATCTAAAAAAGACATCGTAAACTACTACGAAAGAATTGAAAAAATCGTTCTTGTAGATGGTAAAACAGTGATCGGAGCGATCATCAACCAAGAAAATGGTCAGTTGATTGTTCACACTGAAAATGGGGTCAAAAAAATTGATATGGACAATGTAGAAGAAGTCATTTACGACCTTCAACAAAAATCTAAATTCTAAATAAACCAACCCTTAAGTAGAAAAGAAGCCTGGAGGAGTAAGTCCTTCGGGCTTTTTTTATGTACAAATTCTAGAGTCTTCCCTTAGTTTACCTAACAAAATCAAGAGATTTGATGAGAATTATCTAAGGTACCCAACTAGAAATTTAAATAAAGGTATGACGATTGTTAGTTCTCTTTGGATTTGTATTCGTTCCAAAGAATTCTAATTGTACTGATGAGTGGGCTTGCTTCAATGAGAAGTAGGTTGGACTGGTATTTTACAAGTAGAGTGCTATTCCCAAACCGGTCTTTTTCTCCCCATTCCACTTGTAAGTCAGAAGAATGAGATAATGCCTTTTGGATGAGGACTTTGATTTCAAAATCAGAAAGAGCTTCTCCAATTTCGCTTAAATCTTTTAAGATGGAGAGAAAGAAAGTTTTAGCGAGTTCTTCCTTAAATGCCTCCAATTCTTCCTGATCCATATCTATCCTTTCGGACTAATTTGGTGTTTGGTCTGAAAAATATTCGTCTGCGTGGTAGGAGGAGCGAACGAGTGGACCTGAGGCAATCGTTTTGAATCCAATTTTGTATGCTTCCTCTTTCCAAAATTCAAAAACTTCTGGTCGAACAAATTCCTGAACTGGGTAGTGGGTCGGGCCTGGTTGGAGGTATTGGCCAATGGTGAGCATCCGAACTCCGTTCGAATAGAGATCCTCTAAACACTGTTTGACGTCCTCATCCTTTTCACCGAGTCCTAGAATCAGTCCGCTTTTCGTAAGAAATCCATGTCTTGCAATATGAGAAAGAACTTCCAGAGAACGTTTGTAGTTTTTTTGGGGAGTGATTGTGGGAAATAGTCGTTCCACAGTTTCGATATTATGATTGATGATATTGGGTTTTGCGGTGTAAAGAATTTGTAAGGATTCTTCCTTGGCCTTAAAATCTGGAATTAAAACTTCGATCGAACAAGTGGGAAGGTATGATTTGATTCTCGTAATGGTTTCTGCAAAGTGACTAGCCCCACCATCTTTTAAGTCGTCTCGGTTGACTGCCGTGAGCACCACATGGCGAAGTTCTAATTCAGCCACAGACCTTGCCACACGTTCTGGTTCTTCATGATCGAGAGGATTTGGTTTCCCAAAGGCCACATCACAATACTGACAACGTCTTGTACAGATATCACCAGACAACATATAAGTGGCTGTCCTACGATTCCAACAATGGTTGAGGTTCGGACAACTTGCAGATTCGCAAACAGTATGGAGTTTTTTAGATTCTACCTCTTCCCGCACTTTCGAGAGGGCATCTCCCTCTGTCGGGAAACTCACTCGCACTTTCATCCACTCAGGGTGGACTACTTTGGGGCTGATATTTTTAGAGCGAGGTTTCTTTTTTAGCGGATTCATACCTTCTTTAGACTTTTTGAAATGAGGCCACTTTGTAAAATGGAAAATCATGAGGATCAACGCATTTCTAGCCAAATTAGGTCTTGGTTCCCGTCGGAAAGTGGAAGAATTGGTCCTCGCTGGTCGGATCAAGGTAAACGGGAGTACCATCACGGATCTTTCCTTTCAAGTCTCCGAAGTCGATTCCGTCAGCTTTGATGGGAAATCTATCCAGATGGAAGAGGAATCTCTGAAACGACCGAAAATCATCGCTTTCAACAAACCTCCTGGTTTCCTTACTTCCCATGAAGATAAGTTTCATGAAAACACGATCTTCTCACTTTTGCCAGAAGGTTTCCAAAAATACAATTATGCCGGTCGTTTGGACTTGGATTCTCGTGGGCTTTTGCTTTTATCCATCGATGGGGATTTTATCCAGAAGGTCACCCATCCCAGAAATAAAATCGATAAAGAATATATCATTAGTTTGAAACAACCTGTAGCTTGGAAACCAATTGCCGATGAATTTATGTTAGGTGTTAGGGAGGGTGGAGAGACACTTCGTGCACTTTCTGTAAAACCTGCAAATGTTGTTCCAGAAAAAACCGCTCCTGGGTTTACGAGTTATCTAAGTATCATTTTAAAAGAAGGGAAAAAACGGCAAATCCGTAGGATGTGTAAAGCGAAAGATATGGTCGTTCTTGATCTTTATCGGATTCGGATCGGGAAACTCGATCTCAGAGATTTTGTTCTGGATGAAGGCAAATACAAAGTCGTCACCGAAGAGCAGGTTCTGGGAAAGCCGAGTGCTTAATTTGGTTGAAGAATCCAATCCGCTCATAAAATGGTGAGGTTAGGGGATTTGTGTTTTTGAAATCAAAACCGTTTTTATTATATCCAGTGGCTCTTTTTCTATTTATCTTTCTTGTAGATAAAATTTTCCTTTTGCCAGTCTTTCATGATGAATTTCTCCAAGCAGGTAATTCTGTTTTCTATTTTCAAAGAAAGGTTTTAGAAAAAAGACTTTTAAACGATCCTGAAGCCAAAATCAAAAACCTAGCCCTTGTTTTTGGAGACTCTCGTTCTTATCCTTTTTCGGAATTGGGAATCCCTGAACCTTATCATAAAAATTGGACTTTATACAACTTCAGCAGTCCCCAAGGAATTCCAATGAATTCCTATATCCAGTTGAAGAAGTTACTCGATTCAGGAGTGAACCCGGAGTTTGTAATTCTTTCGCTTAGTCCAGAAGCCTTTGATGACAATAAAGGTTTTATTCTTTCTCCATTTCTTCGTATGGGGTGTGATCAGGACTGTTTGGACATTGTATGGAAGGACATCCCTCTAAAGGAAAAATGGACTTATCTCTTAGACAAAGTTTTTACCATTCGAAGTGTAGAATTAAACTTATCACTTCTTAGTTCAAGACTCAAACGAGGGAAGCTAAGAGAATACAAATCTTTGTATAATGAAGAGTTCCAACTCATCAATTATACGAAAGGTGAATATTTGATGTATGGTGTACAATCCAACCCGGTGGAAAAAATTAGAAAAGACACTCTACGGATTGGAAGTTTGTATATGAGTTCCTATACTTTGGGAGAATCTCAGAAGCCTTATGTAGAAGCATTTTTGGAACTCACGCGGAAAAACAAAATCAAAACTCTGGTTCTTTGGCCAAAGGTATATGGTGATTATTATAAATACTATGAAAAGTTTCATGTAAAAGAAGTTTGGTGGGATCCAATTGAATCTCTGACCACTTCTTACGGAGCTTATAGTTTGAATTGGAACAAGGAAGGCACCTGTGATTTATTCAATGATGCTTCTCACCAGTCAGCATTTTGTTTTATCGATCAAATGAAGGAGATTTGGACAAATTACGCTGAAAAGTAGGTTTAAAAACATTCCCGTGGAGTGACCTGTAGGGCGGGGGTGGATTTTCTTTTTTTCCCGCATTTACCCGAGGTAATGACTCTAGTTGTGAACCCACTTGTAGTGAGTCATTTGATTCACCACCGAAAGTATCCGGTGGTGTGGTTTTAATTTTTTACCAGTTTAGTTTTTTAGAATCTTCTACAAACTTTGCAAGTCCACTGTCCGTGAGTGGGTGTTTGAAAAGCATTTCAAATACGGAATAAGGAAGAGTCACACAATCAGCACCGCGAAGAGCCACTTCTTTGAAATGGATGGGGTGACGAACAGATGCCGCAAGGATTTGTGTTTCGATTCCATAGTTGTCATAAATGTCTCGGATCTCAGAGATAAGTTCAAGTCCATCATAACCAATATCATCCAAACGACCGACAAAAGGGGAAATGAAACTAGCACCAGCTTTGGCTGCAAGTAATGCTTGGTTGGCAGTAAAACAAAGAGTTACATTGGTTCTGATTCCCTTTTCTGCAAATGCGTTTACTGCTTTGATTCCTTCTGGAATGAGGGGGACTTTTACGACTACGTTTTCTGCAATTTTAGAAAGTTCTAAACCTTCTTTGATCATGGTGGGTGCATCAGTTGCTAGGACTTCCGCACTCACGGGTCCTTTTACAAAACTACAAATTTCTTTGATGACTTCTGTAAATTTACGACCGGATTTTGCGATGATGGATGGGTTGGTAGTAATCCCATCAAGGAGACCAAGTTCATGGACTTTTTTAATTTCGTCTATGTTGGCTGTGTCTAAGAATAAATTCATTTTGCCTCGTCTGCTTGGCACTCAAATTGCCAAGCCTCACGAGACAGGGTAGCTATGGGATTAAATCCCGCAAGGTTTTTGTTTCTTGTACGCTGAAGAAATCGACATAATCCTTGGCAATGACCTCTTTGAGATTGGCAGAGAAATAATCAATTCGTCTTGTGTAAGGAGCTTTTTTGTATCCTTCTCTCCAAACTACGGCAAACCCACCGCGAGGAGGATTTTCTCTCCTTTCCACGAGTTCCCAAATAGCTGCCCCAGAAACTTTGTCATCACCGATGGCTTCCTTTCTAGGTTTTCCATATTTCTTTTCCATCTTCTCTTTGATCTTTTCCGAGGGAACTAGGTTGAAAGTTACACCTACAGAGAAAAGAATTCCATTTTCGCGAAATTCTGTCTGCCCATCAATGGAAGGGTCGGTTTCAGAACCTCCCTCTCTTCTGGGGCGGACTTCTTTTAAAAGTTCTGGAGTTTTATAAAAGCGGTAAAGATAGAAGATTCCGTTTCTTTTGATGAGAAGGCTTTCCTCTTTTTTTTCATTTAAGAGTTCGATTTTTTCCTTGGATTCGGGATTGGTCGCCATCGATAGAAATTTTTCGCGAACGGATTCAAAGGTCATTCCCCAAGAGGCTTCAGCAAATCCATCCAAACTATTTGGGATTTCTGTTTGGGCAGAAAGAATGCCAGGAAGGGAAAAAAGAAGGAAAATCAGGTATTTCTTCATATCATTTCTATCGGTCAAACGGAGAAAAAAGAGAACCGGTTTCTTACTTAAAATCTTCAGAGAAGGGGTCATCGCCCAAACCAAAGTCATCCGGTTCATCGGAAAAAGGGCCGTCTTCTTCCTCCCACTCGGAGGGTTTCGTTTCGGTTGTTTGGGAGGGGGACCCCCAGTCTTCTTCATAAATGGAAGTTTCTGCTTCTTCAAAGCTGACCCCAAAGATTGGTTCGCGATTCCAAAGGAAAACAAGAACCGGGATTTGTAAGAGGACGAGAAGGAGATAAAATAAAAAGAAAAGATCTCGGTCAAGGCCGTAGTGGACAGCACCCGCAGACAAATTTCCTAAGGCAAGACCCGAGAGAGCAGGTTTGGCTAAAGAAAGATAACTTTCTCCGCGGTAGGTGTCTTTTAAAAACGGAAAGGAAAAAAATAATGCCAAAAAGAAAATCGGCATATGGAAGATATGTTCAAAAGGCCCTGGTCCTTTTTCCCCAAGGAGGGAACCAAGTAAAGACCAAAGCCAAACAAAGAGGGCACAGGTAAAAAAGACCCCAGCTCCATAGAGCAAATTTCCTCCTGATTCTAATACATCCAAACAAATGCGGAAAACATCCCCGCGAATGTCCGTTAGTTCCTCTCTTCTGTAATTTGTTTTTGCCGAAAAGAATAGGATCTTAACGTAATAAACGATTACAGCAGTCACCAAACAAAAGAATGTGAGAAATAGGAGGAAAAGAAAAAATTCCATTAGTGACGGAAATGCCTCATTCCAGTAAAGACCATAATGAGTCCATGTTCGTCAGCTGCTTGGATGACTTCTTCATCACGTATGGATCCACCTGGTTGGATGATGGCCTTGGCGCCGACTTTCGCAATGGAATCAATTCCATCTCGGAAAGGAAAAAATGCATCACTACCCACATAAGATCCGACAACAGAAAGTCCTACTTTTTGTGCTTTCATAGCTCCGAGTTCCACCGAGTCCACTCGAGACATTTGTCCTGCTCCGATTCCAAGAGTAGAGTTTTGGTCGGTATATACAATCGCATTGGATTTGATAAATTTCACACAATTCCATGCAAACATCAAACCTTCTAAGTCATCAGCGGTGGGTTGTTTTTTGGAAACAATTTTTAGTTTGTCTTTGGTAATCAAATCATAATCACGATTTTGGATGAGAAGTCCATGGTGAAGGGAACGTAAATCTAATTCATCCAATGCTTCGTCAAATTTTGCGATGGGAATCAAACGAATGTTTGGTTTTTTGGAAAATATTTCTAAGGCTTCTTCTGAAAAACTTTCTGCGATCACACCTTCCACAAAATTCTTTGTGATTTCTTCTGCAGATTCTTTTTCCACTCGTCCATGAATTCCAATGATTCCACCAAAGGCAGAAATAGGATCTGTTTTTCTTGCGAGTTCAAATGATTCAAGGACTGTTTCTCCAAATGCAATTCCACATGGGTTTAAGTGTTTTACAATAGAAACTGCGTTTTTTGGGAGTAGGCTTGCCACGTGAAATGCCGCATCAAAATCTAACATATTATTGAAGGAGAGTTCTTTTCCTTGTAAGGCTTCGAACTGTGATTTGATAAATAGCGGTTCATAAAAGGCAGCGTCTTGGTGTGGGTTTTCACCGTATCGAAGTTTTTGTTTTTTGTTAAAAGCGAAAGTGATTTTATCAGGATATTTGATATCTAACTTTTTATTAAAGAAAGTGGAGATAGCTGAGTCATAAGATGCGGTTTCGGAAAATACTTTGGCTGCATATTTAAATGCTGTTTCACGAGATACTTTTCCTTTGTTTGCGGTAAATTCGGATTGGAAAGATTCGTAGTCTTTCGGGTCAGTTAATACAACTACGTTTTTGTGGTTTTTTGCCGCCGAACGGAGCATAGATGGTCCACCGATATCGATATTTTCAATCGCATCTTCGAGGGTGACATCTGGTTTCATCACTGTTTTGACAAATGGATATAGGTTTACGATCACAAGAGTGATGGGAACAATTCCATTACTTTCCATTTGTTTGACATGGTCGGGGTTTGTTGTATCGCCGAGAAGTCCACCATGGATTTTGGGGTGGAGGGTTTTCACACGACCATGTAGGATTTCTGGAAAACCAGTAAACTCATCTACCTTTTTTACCGGGATTCCCGCTTTGGAGAGGGCATCATAGGTTCCACCGGTGGAAAGAATTTCCACACCGTTTTTTGCTAGGAAGGAACAGATTTCCGTGATTCCAGCTTTGTCGGATACGGATACGAGTGCTCGTTTGATTTCGATCATTTTAGGATTTCTACCTTTCGTTCTTTGATTTTTAATTTATCTTCACAAAACAGTTGTATGGCGAGCGGGAGGATTTTATGTTCTTCCGCAAGGATTGCAAGGGATAGTTCTTTTTCATTCCATTCGGGGGCAATGGCAATCGCTTTTTGCAATATGATGGGACCCGTGTCCACACCTTCTTCCACAAAATGAACCGTACATCCTGCAACTTTCACCCCATAATCGAGAGCCTGTTTTTGAGAGTCTAGACCAGGAAATGCAGGAAGTAGGCTTGGATGGACATTGATGATTCGGCTTTGGAATTTACGTACAAATTCTGGTTTTAGAATTCGCATATACCCACAGGCCACAATGAGATCAGGATTTAGATTTTCCACAGCAAAGAGTAAATCTTTATGATAATCTGTTTTTTGTGTATAAGTAGCGTAAGTGACTACTTTTGTGGGAATTCCAAAAGATTTGGCAATACCCAGAGCCTTTGCCTCCGGGTTGTCTGTCACTAGGGCAACCAGGTCGAGCTTTAGCTTTTTTTTTCGAATGTACTCGACGGAAGCGGTAAAATTGGACCCTCTTCCCGAGGCCAAAAAAACGACGCGTTTTATTTTTCCCATGTGATATTCTAAGAATATTCACTTGGGTCATTAAGCAAGTATCCTTTTTGGTCGATGGGAATACTCAGGAGAAAAAAATGTCGCTTGCGAGAAAAACTGGTGCCTCTGCTTACAATGAATACAAAGCCAATGAGATATCTACCGTTAGCCAAATCAAATTGATTGTGATGCTCTTTGACGGGGCCATCCGATTCCTTGGTGTGGCCAAAGACAATATGACTCCTAGGAAGTATGATGTTGTGAACAATAATATCATCAAAACTCAAGATATCATTACAGAACTCTTGCTTTCGCTCAATATGGAAGAAGGGAAAGAAGTCGCAAATAATCTCCTGTCATTATACGTTTACTTGAAAAAAAGATTGTTAGAAGCCAATATGAGAAAGGACAAAGCAATCATTGAAGAATGTATTAAAATCCTCATTGAGTTAAAAATCTCCTGGGAAGAGTTAGAAAAAAAAGACACTCCGAATCCAAATACGGCACCAGGGGTAAGACCGACTGGAATTTCAATCACAGGGTAATTTTGTTTATTTATGATTTCCAGCAAACACTCTACTAAACAACTTTTAGAAAAGAAAATTCAATTATTAGATTCCCTGATTACTCATCTAAAAAGAGAAGAAGAGTTACTTTCTTATCGCGATGCAGATTCAGCAGTGAAGTTAGAATTCAAAAACGAAATCCTTGTCCGCAAATTGGAAGAGGTGGATCGAGAACTTTGGGAAAGACAAGAAAAGGAAGTTTATACAGCAGACGAGATTGGTATTTCAGAAACTGTATTTGAAAGGTTGGATGAAGCAAGAAACCTCCAAAACAAAGTTCAAGAATTACTTGTTTTTGAAATGAATGAGAGTAAAAAAGAATATTGGGAATTCAGTATCAAACGTAGATTAAAATCACATTTGATGCAGTCTTCTGGCCTCTCATGGACAAAAAATTACTGTTAAATGATTCCCTCCATTTTTTAGGTCTCTCACCAGGTTTCCTTGAGTCAGAACTTAAGGAAGCTTATCATAAGTTAGCGAAAAAATACCATCCAGATTCGGGAGAATTTACAAGTGATGTAATGTTCTTGGAGTTAAACAAACATTACGAATCTTTAAAAGATTACCTTCTCATTCATCCAGAAGAGGATACTAGTTTTCGGGAAGGGGTCGATGGATTTGATTTTTCAGAAAGTCCAAACATCACGAAACCATCGAAAGATCCAGTTTTTCATGAATACAAATTGGCAAAGGAAAAAGAAACGGAAGCCATTTTACGTTATTATGAAAAAAGAAACCTTCATCCTATCGAACTTTCTGAAAACTTAAATAAGGAACTTGTCCAACTCAGAAAGGATTTAGAACCCGTAATTTCTGTTTATGCTGAAATTGTCAAAAATCATACAAATAGCCTTTGGGCCAAGGACGCTAAAGATTCTTTAGAACGTCTACGAGTGTGGTGGAGTAAATAGAGTAAAAAAAACGCCGGAGAAAACTCTCCAGCGTTCTTTCGTAAGTGCTCTTCATTTACAAATGATCTGAAATTTTTAGACCACTTGTAAAACAAAATCCTAAAACACTTTGGTCCTTATGGAGTGGGAGCTGCTGCTTCTCCGCCCACTAAACCAAGAGAGATTTCAGGAATCCAACTGATAAGGATAAGACCAATGAGGAATAATCCCACGATCGGAGCCACTGATTGGATCACCTTTCCTAACGGCTGTTTGAAGATACCTGAGGCCACAAATAGATTCACACCCACTGGCGGAGTCAAATATCCAATTTCCAAATTCACAATCATAATGATTCCGAAATGAACTGGATTGATACCGTAATTGATGGCCATAGGAGCAAGGAGTGGTGCAAGAACTAGGATCGCACTCATGATATCCATAAACATTCCCACGATGAGTAAAAGTATGTTCACTCCAATGAGGAAAGTAACTGGGCTCGAAATCTGTCCAGACATAGTCGCAACTAAATTCTGAGGAATTTCGTTTTCGATCATGAACTTGTTCAAACTGACTGCCAAGATTAGAATCAGGAACAGAATTCCAAGCATCTCCGCACTTTCCGCCATAATCTTTGGAATCTTAGGGAAACTAAGTTCTTTATGGATGAATACTTCCACAATGATGGCATAAAAAACTGCAATCGCAGCCGATTCAGTAGCAGTAAAGAATCCAGAATAAATTCCGCCCAGAATCACCACTGGCATCAGAAGGGCAAGAATACCTTCCTTCCATGCGGTACGAATTTCTGCCCAGTCCCATTTCCCACGACCTACATTTCCGGCACGTAACACGGAGTAGATCATGAGTAGGGTCATTAGTAAAATTCCAGGTCCTATTCCCGCAATGAAAAGATCGGTTACAGAGACACCAACCATAATCGCATACACAATCATTGGAATACTCGGAGGGATGATGATCCCAAGAGTTCCTCCTGAGGCAAGAAGTCCCATTGAAAATTGAGTAGGGTATCCGGCCTTAGTTAAGGAAGGATACATGAGTCCACCAATCGCAATCAGAGTGACAGGTGAAGATCCAGAGATAGCAGCAAAGATTCCACAAGAAAATACCCCTGCAATGGCAAGTCCCGCAGGAATGGGAGCTGTCATGGCTTGGGCAATCCGAATGAGTCGTCTTGCGATACTTCCATGGGTCATCAAGTTTCCAGCGATGATAAATAGTGGAATCGCGAGTAGGATTTCTTTATCACCGGCAAAAAACAAATCTCCAATGATACTATTCAGTTCTTGGAATGACTCTAACGGAGGGTCCGGTAAAAAATAATAACAGTACACTGTGATCGCACCCATAAGTACAATCAAAGGTTGTCTGAGTAAAATTAAAGCAAGTAAGAGTAGGAGTATTCCCCAAGAACCCATTAGTGATTCCCCCTTGAGTTTGATTCAGAAAGTTCTGCTTCCGCAAGTTCCAATGCTTCTGTTGCTTCATTGATATCGGAAGGAATGAGTGCCGGAAAAATTCCATAACACAAATGTCTAAAACCCATAGAGATAAAGATGTAAGGAAAAATAACTTGTACTTTCCATAAGTGAATTTCTGTTACAGGATTCACTTCATCTAAACTGATACTTTCTAGAACATAAATGACTGATAGGTATGCTAGGAATAAAAAGAAAAAAGAAATTACCCACTGTTCTGCAACTTTCACATAAGGTAACAATTTTTTTGGTAATAATTTGTCTGCAATTTCGGGACGTAAGTGGGAACCTTTAGCACTCGCAAGTGCGGAACCAAATAATCCTCCCCATAACATAAAATAAAGGGAAAGTTTTTGTGCCCAAATGATTCCACCAAGACCGAGCCATTCTAAAAATCCGGAGGTTCCTCCGTGAATGGATTCAGCTATGTAAACACTCCAATCCCCAACGGCACCAGCAAGACTGGTTTTGGGATAGGCTTCTGTAATTTCCATAATCCAATTGAATACGGTGTCGATTACTTCTCGTTTCGAAACGTCAGCAATCATGAGAAGAGTGAGCAGAAGGAAACAAATCCCTCCCGCCCATTTCTCGCCGAAACTTAAAGTATTTAGAATTCGTTCGACGAATTTCATGTATCTATATCCTTCCTTAACTTATCCGCCGCAAGCTGCTTTGGCTTTTTGGATTTTATCGTAGATCTGTTTAGACTGACCTCCGATTTTACCCACCACTTGGCCGGAAACTGCATTGGCAGCAGACTTAAACCCTGCTAAATCAGCACTTGAAGGTTCATAAACTACCACATCTGCTTTTTTAAGAGTTGCGATCATATTCTTTTCAATCGAACGAACTGCTTGTCTTGCACCTGGAGCGAGTTTGTTTCCATCACCCATTAGAGTTTTCTTTTGTTCGTCGTTAAGAGTGTCCCAAAACTTTTTAGAGTAAAGGATGGCTGCGGGTTGGTAAATATGGCGAGTCAAAGTGAAGTATTTGATCGCTGTTTGCCATTCTGCTGCAAGTGTGAAAAGAGGAGTGTTATCAAATCCTTCTACCACACCAGTTTGAAGAGATGGTAAAACTTCTGGAATCGCAATTGGAATTCCACTCACACCTAGTTGTTTCCAATAAGCAATGTGAACTGGAGATTCTTGGATTCTGATTTTAACACCTTTTAAGTCTTCTGGAGTTTTTACAGGAGCAGATTTAGTTCCAATGGAACGATAACCATTTTCTGCCCAAGTAACAAAGATTAGACCTTTTGCTTCAAAAAGTTTACGGAAGTCTTCTTGTAAATGATCATCTAAAACGCAGTCTGCTTGCGCATAAGAACTGAATAGATAAGGAATTTCAAGTACGTTTAGTTCTTTGACAGTGTTTGCAAGAGCTCCGGCAGTTAGACCAGCACCTTGCAGTTTTCCACGGATGACTTGTTGGAGGATTTCGTTTTCTCCACCCATTTGTCCACCAGGATAAATTTTAAACTTAATTTGACCTTGTGATTCTGATTCAATTTTCTTTTTGATTTTGGCAAGTTCGTTCGCCCACGGAGATCCTTCCGGTGCTACTGTTGCCAACTTAACGGTTGTTTGAGCAAATAAACCCCCACTGATTGTGAGGGCTACACTTACACAAACTAAATACTTTAATTGTCTTAAAAACATCTAGTTCTCCTAGTTAATGCCTATAGTTCGTCTAGTAATTTCTTAGCTTTACGTTGTTCTACGATTTGATCTGCTTCGATTTCAGGAAGAGAAGCCGCTTTACCTTTGATTACATAATCTAATTGTTTTTTAAATTTGTCTTCGTTCCCTTTGAGGCTACTTTCTGCATACAATACACGTACGGCAAAATAGTTCGGGTGTTTTGCAATTGCTTCTTCAAAAAGTTTTGCTGCTAGTTTTTTGTCTCCTGTTGGAGAAAGAGCGTTACTTGCTGCATCGTATCGGAGTGTTGCAGAGTAGAAATACTCTTTACCCATTGATTTTTCGATTTCTTTCGCTCGATTGATCATGGCAGAAAAATTAGAACGGTTTGCGAGTAATGTAGTAAATCCTACTAAACGAGACCATTTTGCAAGAGATGCATATCTCCAGTAGAGTGCATCAATGTCTTGTGGGCCAAGAACATCTAAAGATTTTTCAATCGCTAGTTTTTCTTTGACTACTTTGTCTCTAAATTTTGCATTTAATGCTAGAGCGGCTTCACACCAGGTCACAGCAGCATCGTAAAATTGGATGGATTCTTCTTTTACTTTTTCGTCTGCATCGGCATCACCTGTAAGTTTTAACCAAAGATGTCCGTCACTTAAAAGATAGTTTCCTCGGCAAAGTAAAACTTTTACGTCAGAGTACTGAGGGTTCTCTGCCGCGAACTTTTCTAAACCAACAAGGGCAAGTCTAAGGTCTTGTTCGTTATGTCTGTTTTTCCAGAGTTTTTCAACGTCAGCAGGAAGTTTTGCTGGTGCCGTTGCTCTTTCTACGGTTGAGTCAGAGATTTTGGTTTGTCTAGATTTTCCGCAAGCAACAACAGAAACGAGTACGAGACCTGCCATTGCGATTTTTGACCAATGTTTTGTTTGGTACATTTTGTATCATCCTCCAAAAGATTGATAGAACATAGTGTTCTTTTTTATTTGTGTCCTCATGCTTTAGTACTTTGCCCTCTTTTAGAGTAATTCTAAAAAAGAACGCAAAGTTTTCCCATGATTCCGGAAAAAAATACACGCATTTGACTTAAATGCAAGAAAGTTTTATTTTAAGGGACAATAAGAGCGTTAGAGGGGATCGAAACCTTAAAGGAACTGGAGCTATTTTGAAGGTTGACCGAAAGTCCTAGGGTTCGCATGGCAATGTACGTTCCTGGGGTCAGGGTGGAAAAGATCCGACAGGATACCCCGGCTGTGTTGGCATTGGTTGAAGGATCGATTTCGAAGGTATATTCGATGGGTTGGACAATGGTGGCTTGGGCGAGCAGACAAGCGTCCCCGGCATTCAGGTCAGGCGGATTTTGGGCCAGGGTTTCTGTGGCTCCCGAATAAAGACGGTAACCTTGGAAGATAAATTCCGGGTTTTGAGCCCTCACTTTGAGGGTAAAATTGGAATTTCCGTTGTTTGTGATGGAAATTAAGGTAGGAGGAGCCTGGACTGAGGCGGTCGTGGAGTAATTTGTACAACCAAAACTAAAAATAACAAATCCGGCAAGAAGAAGCCGGGGCAAAAACAGAGCGATGTTCATTTTTCTCCTCTTGGCTCCTTTTGTTTCCTCCGCCACCAGAAAAATACAGCTACTACCACCGCAATTGCTACGAGTGTCAGGATGATGGTTTGGCCATTTCGCACCCAACCCATCAGTTGGTCAAAATTATGGGCCCCATAATAACCCAAATAAACCCAAATAGGCACAGAGATGAGAGCTGCAAACCCATCGGTCAAAACAAAACGAATAAAACTAATCTGTTTGGATGTGCCTGCTGTAAAGAACACGGGCATTCTGAGTCCAGGCATAAAACGCCCAAAAAAGACCACCCAGCGTCCGTATTTTTTGAATTGTTCCCGAACTTTATCAAATCGTTCTGGATGGAGGACTGTCCTTAGGATAGGTAGGGTGAGAGCTTTTTCGCCGTAATAACTCCCCAACCAAAAAACAAAACTATCGCCCAGTAATACTCCGGCCATTCCGACAAAAAACATAACATGCACATTGGCATAACCAAGGCCTGCAATCACTCCACCAGCGGTGAGAGAAATGTCTTCAGGAACCGGAAGACCAAATCCGCAAAGGATCAGAATTCCAAAAACGGCAAAATAACCGTATTGCATAAAAATGGAAACTAGAGTTTGTAGAAAGTCCATGAGGGATTTATACTGATTTTATGGTTTCGTTCAAAAAGGAAAGAGATTTATGAAGAAAGGGAGAAACGAGCTCCTTGCCGATGAAGAAAAAAACCTTGCTCCTTATGCTGTAAAGAGTAGAAATCCAGGGGAACGTGAGTATGGAGAACCTGAGCATCCATACAGACTCCCTTTCCAAAGGGATAGAGATCGTATCATTCATTCTCATGCTTTCAAAAGATTAGACTATAAAACCCAAGTGTTTGTCTATTCGGAAGGGGACCATTTTCGCAATCGTCTCACTCATACCTTAGAAGTAGCGGGGATTTCTAAAACGATCTCGAAAGTACTGGGTCTGAATGAAGACTTAAGTGAAACCATTGCTCTGGCTCACGATTTGGGTCATTCTCCTTTTGGTCATGCAGGTCAAGAAGCCCTTTCTGAATTAATGCGAGGAAAGGGCGGTTTTGAACACAACAAACAATCATTACGTGTGGTACAAAAACTAGAAAGACGTTATCCAGAATTTCCCGGACTCAATCTTTGTGGGGAAACTTTACTCGGAATCATGAAACATGGAGGTGATTATGAAAGGTCTGAACTTTTGGATGTACGCCGAGACCAAGGTCCCTCTCTGGAAGCAATGGTAGTGGATAGTTCTGATGAAATCACTTATAGCGCTCATGATTTAGAAGATGGATTGGAAAGTGGACTTCTTAAACTTTCTGACGTTAAAGAATTAAAAGTTTGGAAACGAATTGAAGATGCTCTTCCCAATATCAATTCATCGGATATTGATTCGGTTTCACGATCTGTCGGTCGAGTTGTGTTGAATTTGATGGTTTCTGATTTGATCGATAGTATCGACGAAGTCCTAAAAAAATTTTCCATCAAAACTAGAGAGGATCTCGCTTTAAGTTTTCAGAAACAAAATAAATTAGTTCAGTTCTCAGAAGAATTTCAAAATGAATTTAGAGAATTAAAATCTTTTTTATTTGGAAAACTCTATCGTCACCCAGAAGTGTCTCGGATGAGTGAAAGGGGAAAAGAAACTATATTTTTACTTTTTAAACATTTTGAATCCCATCCCGAATCCATTCCAGAGTCTTACAGGAAAAGAGAAGAAGAAGACGGTCGTATGCGTGTGATTTGTGATTATATTGCAGGGATGACAGACCGTTATGCGATTGAAAAGTTAAAACGCGAAGGAATCCTCTGGTTTCCTTATTAATAGAAAAAAACAATATGGCTTTAGATGATAAAAATTTTGGAGAAATTTGAATGTATCAATTGTATTCCAATTCTCGTTCCCCTTACAGTAAACGTGTTCATATCTATTTGGGGTATCGAAACCTTCCTTATGAAACTGTTACCGTCGCTTTGGAAAAATTGGAAAATAGAAAGAGACCGTTTTTACAAATCAATCCTTATGGAAAGGTTCCTGTATTAAAGGATGGTGACTTTTTACTTGCTGAATCACAGGCAATCATTCGTTATCTGGAAGAAAAACATTCCTTTGAATCTCCTTTTTTTTCGAAAGAGATCCAATCTAGAGCCCTTTTAAACCAAGCCATCCAACGTTGTGAATCCGAGTTTTGTTTTCCGGGAAGTGTCATTTATTTTACGAAGAAATTTGTTCCAGAAGAGAAATGGGATCAGAACCGAATGAAAGATTCTGGCAAACGCATTGGACGTCATTTCGATATTTTAGAAAAGATTTTGGAATCCAATGAATATTTACATGAAAACAGGTTTGGTATTTTAGAAGTTCTTTATGCACCTTTTATTCAAGACATTCAAATGTTGGAAATAAAGATACCTGTTTCAATAGAAAATTGGAGGAAACGTGTGTTGTCCGAACCAAGTGTCGCTAGAATTTTGGAGACTTAGGTTGGTTTGGGTTAAGTTGCTTTTCCATCAAGTTTGGAAAGAGTTTTTACTTTTTTAAATGGAACGCATTTTTTCCAAAAATTGATTTTGTAATGAATGGGAGAGTTCTTTCCAATTCTCGGCCCAATCCTTTGATCCTTCTGGGCCTACTTGGTTGGTCACTGCTAAATAGGCAGTGGCAGTGATTGAAAATCTGGAAACAATTTTGCTGATTCCAAAAAGTTCTAGGTTTTCTACTTCTAAATCTTTCCAGGAAGGTTCGGGAGGTGAATTTAATTCTTTTAAAGTGATGGTAGTGGGGGCGTTACCTTGAACGGTTCGAAAGGTTTTGTCCGGAACCAATTGATAAAACTCTGGGGATTCGGGAATTTGTTTAGATAATTTTAAAACATGGCCCAGTTCTTTCGTATAAATAATGTTTGGTGAAACGAAGGATTTTGTTGGAATCCCACTCCACTCGTAAGCCCCACAAGATCCAAAAAAAACAATATGTCTGATCTCTTTATTTCGAAAGAGATAATCAGATAAATTGACCGCTGCCTCCAAATTCCCAATCCCCATCACTTGGAGATGAGGAAATTTTCCCGAAGCCCGAAGGAGTCCAACTTCGCCTTCGAATGCCCCGGTAACTAGTGTTTGGTTAATGTTAAAGGGTAACAAGTCCTTCCGTTTCAGGATACCCATACATTAAATTTAAATTCTGTAAGGCCTGTCCTGCCGCTCCTTTCATAAGGTTATCAAGTGCGGATACAATGACGAGAGTGTTTCCTTTGATTCGAAATCCCAGATCCAAAAAGTTTGTATTTTGTATTTTTCTGATTTCTACTTCTTCAGGAGAGGAATACAATCTAACAAAAGGTTCTTTTGATGCTGCCACTTGAAATTTTTCTTCTACTTGTTTGGGATCAATTCCTTTTGGAAAAGAAATATAAATGGTCGCAAGGATTCCTCGATAAATCGGAAGTAGGTGCGGTGTGAAAAGAATTTCTTTTTCCTCTGTTCCTACAAATCCATACTCTTCCATTTCTGGTTCATGTTGGTGGGTGAGGATTTTATACGCTCTAAAGTTTTCATATACATTTGTATAAGCAAATTTGATTTCTTCCGTTCTTCCCCCGGCACCGCTGACACCTGATTTTGCATCGACAATGACTGGACCTTGGATTTCTTTTCTCAAATTTCCAAGTAGGGCGATAGGGAGAATGGCAGAGGTCGCATAACAGCCAGGATTCGAAACGAAGTTGGCATTTTTTAATTTCTCTCGGAAGAGTTCCGGCAAACCAAAAACCACTTGGTCCATGAGTCCAAACTCAGTATGGGAAAATTGGTATGCCTTTTCAAATTTAGTTTGGTTGTGGAGCCTGAAGGTTCCGGAAAGGTCTATGACCTTGCGACCTTCTTTTAAAAATTCCGGGGCTTTTTCGAGTGAGGCTTCATTCGGAGTGGCAAGGACAATTCCGGCATCCTTAGGGACAGGAGCATCATGTTTGTGAAACTTTAAATCTGGCAAATGACTCAAATCAGGAAAAACCTCACGGATATGTTTTCCATCGACTTGGTTGGATGTGACGTGCACTAACTCAAAACCTGGGTGGTGGGCAATGAGTTTTGTGAGTTCTTTACCGGTAAGACCACCAGCACCAATGATTGCCAATTTTGTTTGTTTCATAATAGGAACCAAGTCAAGATTTTGGGATGAGTCCGTAGTGTCAAATGGGTCTTTCGGGAGTTGGTTTGATTTTACCAGTTGCAGAATGAAAACCATCGATAAGAATTTGAGTTTGTATGATAAGATTACTTTTCTCTGTTCTGAAACTTGTTTTTGGGCTCCTAGTTTTGATCCCTCTCTGGCAATGCCAAAAAGAGAAACCTAACTATGAAGAAATTGCCATTTCCATTACGAATGAAGCCAAATCAAATTTAGTAAAAAAACTGACAGCAGCAATGGCAGAGGGAGGAACCAAACAGGCCATACCGTTTTGTAAATTGAATGCTGTTGGGTTTACAAACCAGCTCGGTCAGAAACATAAAGTCGAACTTCGCCGGATCACAAGTAAACCTCGAAATATCTCGAATTCTCTTTCCCCAGAAGAAGAGAAGATTTTTTTAGAAATAGAAAAATTAAAAACAAATGAAGGTGTATTTCCACACCAAACCCGAACGTCGGATGATTCTGTGACCTTTTACATTCCAATTCCTGTTATGGGTTTTTGCCTCCAATGCCATGGAAACTCCAATGAGATTCAGAAAGAGACAAAACAAATTCTAAACCAAGAATATCCCAATGATAAAGCCATTGGTTATAAAGTTGGGGAACTGAGAGGACTCTTTTCGGTAAAGTTTCCGAAATAAAGCCTTTGGGCAAGTGATAGTGATGAATCCAATTACATTGATCGCAGGCAATCGAGAGTTATGTGAGTTGGTATTGGAAAATGGCCTTCATGGTTTTCTAGTATGGGATACCGCAATCGGTATCGTGTATCCAAGTCCTGTCGCGTCCAAATCGATGGGAATGACGGAGGATCAATCTTTTCCGGCCGAATGTATTCTTACTCAATCAGGGGATCCTTTAGAATCTGCACTAGGTAAGAAGGGGTCGACTTTTGGCCGTATTTGTTTTGATCCAAGTAATAGTGCCGGATTTCCATTTCGTATGTACTTAAAAGATTTTAATGAATCTGGAAAAAGTTATGTAATCATTGTCCTCGACTCCAGTGTGGGGTTACAAAAAAATACAAGTCCTTATGTATTACAATCTACTGAATTAGCTAGAGATTTATTTTCTTCCTCTTTTCTTAGTTCCAGCATTGGAATGGAAATTGAAAATCCACATGGGGAAGTGATTGAAGCCAATCCAATTTTTTGTCAATGGTTGGGATATTCTGCGGAGGAGTTAAAAACTAAATCCATTTCCGAGATCACTCATCCAGAAGATTTAAAGTTAGAACTTTCTTTTTTAGAAAAACTAAATAGGGGTAACATCCAGAGTTTTCAAATTAAAAAACGTTATACTTCAAAAGATGGCAGTATGATTTGGGCGGTGTTAAACAAGTCCATCATTCGAGACCATTTAGGGAATCCTGTTTATTATCTATCCCAAATTTTAGATATCTCTGAGTCTTTACAAGCAGAGATGGAATTACAAAATCTATCTCGACTCCTCGACCAAGTGGCAGGCCTTGCAAAAATCGGTGGTTGGGATTTGGATATCAAAACTAATAAAGCCAGTTGGACAAATGTTACGAAAAGAATTCACGAAGTTGGAGATGATTTTATTCCCAGTGTAGAAGGTGGGATTCAGTTTTATCAAGTTGAAGAAAGTCGGAAGAAAATTTCGGATGCGGTAACCCTTCTTTTGGAAGAAGGGAAAGAATACGATTTAGAATTAGAAATGGTGACTGCCAAGGGGAACCAAACTTGGGTTCGGACTATCGGACGTGCGGAATATGAGGATGGAAAAATTGTAAAGATCTACGGAATCATCCAGGACATCAATGAACGAAAAAAATGGGAGATGGCGCTTGCCGCACAAACTGCCATTTTATGGTCTTTTGTGGAACATGCACCGGCCGCGGTTGCTATGTTAGACCAAGAAATGCGTTATGTAGCGCTTAGCCAACGATGGATTGAAGACTATCGGATTCATCTATCTAAAGAAGAAATCCTCGGAAAAAGCCATTATGAAATTTTTCCCAATATTGGCCAGGAATGGAAAGATATTCATTCTCGTGGTTTACGCGGTGAAGTTTTAAAAAGAGATGAGGATGTGTGGCGACCACCAGGTTGGGAAAAGGATCAAGTTTTACAGTGGGAAATTCGTCCGTGGAAGCAGTTAGGTGGTGGAATCGGCGGAATACTTATGTTTACCCGTGACATCACAGAAGCTTATGAAACAAAATTAGAATTAAAAGTCGCCAAAGAATTCGCGGAAAAAGCATACAGTGCGAAATCAGAATTTTTGGCCAATATGAGTCATGAAATTAGAACCCCACTAAATGGAATCATCGGTTATTCCGATCTACTTGCGGAAACACTAGAAAATTCTTCTTACAGTGAATATGCTCAAATTGTGAAACAATCTGCACATGCACTTCTTAATATTGTAAATGATATTTTAGATTTTTCCAAAGCAGAAGCCGGAAAATTACAATTAGCAGAAGAATCAAACGATCTAAAAAAAATGGTTTTGGAGGCGATTAAAATTATGAATATCCAAGCCATAATCAAGGGTTTAGACATTCATTTTCATATCGATGAAAGTATTCCTTCTTTACTGATGTTTGATTCCAATCGATTGCGGCAAGTTATATTGAACTTAATTGGAAATGCGATTAAATTCACTGAATCTGGTTCTGTAGAGTGTCAAGTAACACGTTTAGATTCTTTAGAGATAAATAAAGTGAATCTAAGAATTTCTATAAAAGATACTGGGATTGGAATCGCAAAAGAAAGCCAGGAAAAGATTTTTGATTCTTTCACTCAGGAAGATTTTTCCACTACGAGAAAGTTCGGTGGAACTGGACTCGGTCTTGCCATTTGTAAACAACTCCTGACTCTGATGAAGTCCCACTTACAATTAAAAAGTAAATTAAACGAAGGTAGTGAATTCTATTTTGATATCCACTTGAGAATTCCTGAATTTGATCCTGGGCTCAAACCATTGGAATCTGAATCGAAAGTGTCAGAAGTTGCGTTGAAGAATCGTTCCAAGTCTGGGGAAGCATTTAAGATTTTAATTGTGGAAGATAACTCAGTCAATTTAGGGCTGATGAAAAATTTTATCAAACGAATCCTACCAGAAGCAAAGATATTGGAAGCTCAAAATGGGGAAGAGGCGATCCAGGTGTTTCAAGAAGAGTTACCTTCGCTCATCCTAATGGACATCCAAATGCCTGTAATGAATGGCTATGATGCCACAAAGGCAATTAGAAAACTTGGCAACGGAGAGAAACTACCCATCATCGCAGTGACCGCTGGGATCATTGCGGGAGAAAAAGAAAAATGTTTTGAAGCCGGAATGGATGATTATATCAGTAAACCAGTCCAAAAGGAAAACTTAAAACAGGCACTTTTTAAGTGGTTGGAGTTTTAATCTACTCTTCGAGCTGGCGATTGGACTAATTGTCCAAAATTATAGGCTATTCTCCTTCGGAATCCCCGAGTTTGTTTTTATAAGAAACTTTCAGGCAGGGCTTTGTTAGTTTTATATCTCTTCGTTTTCCTCTTTCCTCCCTCAAAATCTGTTGTTTTTCCCATGCAGGATTAAAAACTGACCAGTTAGTCAACTTTTTTGTTTTAGATTCTAATTTTTGGGAATTCACGAATGCAAAACATTGCAAAATTCATCACCGATAAAACCCTTATCGTTCAGTTCATTTTAGTCCTTCTCGTTTTGATTGGATTTTCCCGTTTGGTTTCCATGCACCGGGAAGCCTTCCCGAATGTGGCCCTCGATAAAATTGTCGTTGAAGCTCCGTTACCGGGTGCCACCCCTGAAGAAATTGAACGACTGGTTGCCATTCCCATCGAAAAAAAATTAAGAGCAGTCGCAAAGATTGATAAAATTCGAAGTTATAACTTAGAAAATGTCAGTGTCATCATGATCTTCATCGTAGAAGGGACTAAGAATACAAAGAAAGTATTGGATGATGTTAAGGATGCCGTAGATTCCGTTCGTCTTCCTGATAACGCACAAAAACCAAAGGTACGTGAAATCACAACAGAAAAACAAGAAGTGATTAGTCTTGCTCTTTCCTTAAAGGAAGAATCAAATGATTCAATTTCCGACTATCGGAAGTTACGTGATGCAGCCAAAGATTTTGAAGATCGTTTTTTTCAAATTAAAGAAATTGCGGAAATAGAAAAAATTGGATATCGGAATCGGGAGTTCCTTGTGGAGGTTAGTCCTCAAGCCTTAAACGCTAAGGAAGTTGGTTTAAACACAGTTTTGAATGCACTAGGTTCTCGAAATATCAATATACCTTCAGGTAGATTAAAAGTAAACGGAACGGAATACCTCCTTCGAACAAGAGGAGACTTTGAAGAAGCTAAGGATATGCTTTCTGTTCCAATGCTTGGAAACGAATTTGGTTTTGCTACAGTTCTCAAAGACATTGCAAAGGTTGTGGATGGGTTTGAAGAAGAAAAGACCTATGAAAAGTTAAACGGTAAAAATAGTATTATTTTACGAGTTTGGAAAACAGACCAAGCCGATATCATCACCACTGCAGATACTGTGAAAACCTTAGTGTCTTCGGTTGAGGGAAATTTTCCTGAGGTAGAAACAAAAATTTATGATGATAAAAGTAGGGACGTTCGTCGCCAACTAGGTGATTTGATCTTAAATTTTGAAACGGGTCTTGTTCTAGTTTTACTATCTCTAATCTTTATTTTGGGTATGAGATTAAGTATTATGATTAGCGTTGCGATCATTTTTATCTTTCTTATCGCTTTTATTTTCCTAAAACAATTTGGATTTACCATCAATACCATTACTATCTTTGGAATGGTAATGGTTCTTGGTATGATGGTAGATAACTCAATCGTTGTGGCAGAAAACACATACCGATTGATGCAGGAAGGAGTAGAGAGAAGAGATGCCATCTTACAAACTTTTAAAGATGTACTCGTTCCGCTTCTTGTATCCTTTCTTGTCATTTCTGCTGCATTTTTCCCTCTTTTGTTTATGAGTGGGGTGATTGGAAAGTTTATTTTAGGAATTCCAGCAGTGGTTCTAGTCACTCTAGCTAGTTCCCTTTTGTTTGCTCTGGTATTTTTACCAAACTGGTTAAATAAATTTTTACCAAAAAAATTACAAAGTAAGACAAAGAAAGATGAATCCATTGAGGAAAAAGAAGGTGCATTTGGTTATGTGATTTCTGGATACAAAAGAACTATGACTTTTGCTCTAAAACATAGGGTATTTGTTTTATCTATTTTTACTTTTATTTTCTTTTTCACCTTATTTCTTGCGGGAAGATTTTTGCCTTTCGTGATGTTCCCATCGGGAAGTGAAGAAGATATCGAAATTAAAATTTGGATGCCTATCGGGACCACTCTGGAAAAAAATCTAAACCTCATTGAGAAAATGGAGCCAGTAGTGACCAAGATGGCTGGTCAAGATTTTGTCCACCTAAGAAGTCGAATTGGAATTCATGAAAATCCCATTACGGATCCAAAACCCGGTTTAGAAGTTCATAGATCTCACCTAACAATGAAGCTGGTGACTGCGGCTGATAGAAAAGAATGGGAAGATGCAAGGGCACTTGTAAAGAAAATTCGCGAATACATTGAGGAAAATAAAGTATCGGGTATTTTTCCCAAAGAAATGATTTATGATGTAAATGCAAAGATCAAAGGACCACCTGTTGGGAAACCGGTGAGTTTGGAAATCCGAGGAGCTGACTTTGATGTCATCCAAGAAATTGCAGACTTATACATCAAAGAACTAAAAAAGATGGATGGAGTTTCTGACATCCGCATCGACTTAGAATTAGGAAAAGAAGAATATCGTTTTTTTGTAAAAGATGAAATTGCGGGTAGAACCGATGTAAGTGCCAGAGACATAGCACGATCTGTGCGTACTGCATTTAATGGTGAGGTTGCTTCTACAATCAGTAAAGGTGAAGACAAAATCAATATCCTCGTTCGTTTTCCTGAAAAGGAAAGGCATTCTATGGCGAGTCTGAATCTGGTGAAAGTCGAGAACAGAAACCGAAGACTCATTCCATTAAACCAAGTTGCCTATTTTGGCAAAGACCGCGATTATTCCATGATCAACCGTCAAGACTTACAACGAGTGGTGCGCTTAGAGGCATCTGTTGATACGGATAAAATCACATCTTTGTATGTGAATCGTCAGTTAAAAAATATAGTCAACGTGGATAAATATGCAAAAGATAATTATTCAGTCATTTTTGGGGGAGAACAAGAAGATGCAGGTAAGTCTTTTCGTGACTTAGGGATTTCTATGTTGCTTGCAGTGGCTGTGATTTTTGGAATCTTTATTGTATATTTCAATTCTGTGGGAACCACAACAGTGATCATAGGTTCCATTCCTTTTGGAATCGTAGGTGTACTTTTTGCACTTATGACTCATGGAATGCCACTGAGTTTTATGAGCACACTTGCCATCGTAGCTCTCAGTGGATCGATCGTTGCCAATACTTTGATTTTGATCACTTTTATTGAAGAATTACGAATGCAAGGAATGTCGATAGAAGATGCGATCATCAATGGTGGTGCGATTCGTTTGCGTCCTATCTTTTTGACTACAATTAGTACTGTGATTGGTCTTGTGCCAAGTGCTTATGGAATACCAACACTTGATCCATTTGTGCAACCGCTTTCTCTTGCTTTTGGTTGGGGTTTGTTCTTTGCTACAGGGGTAACTTTGGTTTTTGTTCCCGTGTTATACCGGATCAAAGAAGACTTTAAACATATCTTTTCGAAAATTTCTTTCTCAAGAATTTTTGGAAGCCGTTAGTTTCTTAGAGAGTGAATCCTTGTTTAAGGTTTCACTCTCTTTTTTGTAAAATCTAAATTTTCTAAAAACTGTCTTATCCAAAATTTAACAATAAGACAGTTTAGTTTTCTGATAAGGACTCGTTTGCTTTTGTATAGTGTTCTGGTTTTAATTGGGATTTGATGATGAGTAAAGTAGTGGCAATGACTCCTGCATCATCAGTAAATCCTAGACCTAAAATGATATCTGGGATCGCGTCCAATGGGGAAATAAAATAGAGCAAGGCCAAGGCAATCGATGCTTTGGCTGTTAATGAAGTATTTTCATCGAGCAGGCAGTAATACATCGCTATCACATCTTTTAAAAAAGGGATTTTTTTTCCCACTTCTTTGATTTTTCTCCAGAAGTTGTTTTTTATGAATTGGAGTCTTTCGTTTTCTTCCATATCCCATTCATTCTAAGGTCATTTGTAGCTCGGAAGCAAGGGAAATTTACGTTTTCTTTGTATGGATATTTTCCCATCCTTTCAATAAAATCTGGAATTAAATTTATTTCTGTTTCATTTTCTGTAGCAGAGCCATTTTTTTTCGAAGTAGTTCCACAATCTTATCGTTTTTTTTGCCAATTGCAAAATCTAAAGCAGATGTATCTTTGTAATTTCTAGCAAATAAATTAGCATTAGTTTCAATCAGATACTCTGTAGCAGAGTTATGATCCTTATAGATTGAATACATTAGGGCAGTCATTCCATAATTATCTTTTGCATTTATATCGATTGAAAAACTTAGTAGGGTTTTTATGGATTCTAAATGCCCTTCTTGTGTTGCTATGATTAATGCAGTTCTTCCATATATATCTTTGATTTCAGGATTGGCTTTGGCTTTCAGTAAAATTTCTATTGCTTGCGTTTGATTTTTTTTAGCAGCGTACATCAAAGGGGTCATTCCATCTTTATCCTTCGTATTCAAGTCTGCACCACCCGAAACCAAAAGTTGGATAAAGTCTGTTTTGTTTTTCTTTGATGCATCAATTAATGCAGTTAATCCGTCTTCATCTTTCGCCTCTAAATCTATTTTTGCATCAATCAAAAGTTTTGCGATTTCTAGCCGGTCTTTGTCGATTGCAATGGTCAAAGCATTCCATGTATATTTATCAAATAAATTCAAATTTGCTTTTTTCTCTATCAGTATCTTGGTGACTTCTGGTCGACCCATGGTGCTTGCATATAAAAGTGAATTTGAACCTTCTTTGTCTTTTTCATCGATATTGGCACCATGTTGGAGTAGGGTTTTGACAATTTCTGTGTGACCGTTGTGGGCTGCACAAATTAGGGGAGAAAAACCGAAACTATTTCTTTCGTTTACTGAGGCACCTGCTTTAATTAAAGAGATTACAATTTCTGTGTGACCAAAACAAGAAGCTAGGTGGAGTGCAGAATTTCCTATTCTGTCTTGGGAATGGATGTCTACCTTATTTTCAATGAGAAGGTTTACAATTTCCGTATTCCCCTGGTTGATGGCATCATAAAGAAAGGAATGCCCGTTCATATCCTCCCAGTTGACATCTACTTTTTTGATATAACGTTTGAATAGGTTTTGATTGTTTTGGATGATCGCACCTTTAACTGTATAAGTATTACAATATAAAAGCGAAAAACTTAAAACGACTAGAAGGTATAGTTTCACTTACTTCTCTCCATGTTCTAATAAAAGGATCATTACTTCTGATTGGCCATATTCTGCGGCAAAGTCTTCCACCGTACGATCATTTTTGTCTTTTAAGTTCAGATTGCTGTTTTTTTCCAATAGCAATTTGAAAATTTCATGCCTTCCATTTTTGGCAGCGTACATGATGGCTGTCATACCCTGATTGTCCTGCATATTCACATCGGAACCAAGTGATAAAACAAGTTTTGTGATTTCTAGATAACCTTTCAGGGAGGACAACATTAAAGGGGTGAGTCCTGAATTACCTGCAATATTTGGATCGGGATTGTGTTGCACTAATAGTTTAATGATTTCCAGATTTCCATTCGTGCTTGCTATGGCTAAAGGGGTAACATTTAGATTAGTCCTTGTATTTATATCTGCTTTGGCTTCTAACAAAATTTTTGTAACTTCTATATATCTGTTTTTTATAGCCCAAAATAATGCAGTTTTGCCTTCGTTGTCTTTTGCTTCTATGTTGGCGTTAGCTTTGATTAGGAGTTTAACAATTTCTGCAAATCCGAATTTTGCTGCCAGAATGATCGGTGTTTCTCCGCTAAAACTTGCATTTTCTGTATTAGTCTTTTCATTTAAATAGATCCTAACTTTTTTGATTTCACCTATAGAAGCTGCAATTCTTAGGTTTCTCGAATTACATTGGTAGGTAAAAAAAAGTATAAACAATACAAGGATAAAAAGTAACTTCTGTTTCATATTACGGTGTTTCCGGATTTGTTTCTAAATATTGACGAAAATAATAAAGGGATTTTTCTAACAAAATATCTTTTGTGGTAGTTTCATCTATCTTGGGTTTTTCCATTTCTATTTTTTTTAAGAATGCTATGAGATTCGGATTTGAATTTTTTGCTAGATCGTTCGGATTTGTTTTCGCTTTTAAAACATTCCAATAATCTTTTTTCTTTTCAATTCCTTCAGGTTGATTGTTATCCTCGATCAGAAGGTCGGGAATGATTCCATTCCCTTCAATTTCATAGCCAGATGCTAAGGTAATCTTTGAGGTGGTAATTTTATATTCGTAACCATTTTTAGGTTCAAAATAAAAACGTGATTGAATGCTTCCGTCTCCATAGGTCTTGGATCCGAGAATGAGCGCATTTTCATTTTCGCGAAGGCTCCCGGCAACATGTTCTGCTATACCTTTAGTAGTTTCGTTTACAAGTATTGCTATCGGAAGTTTTGTAATTCTTTCGAATCCTATGGCAGGGCTTTGTGAATTTGACTTTGTTGAATCCACTCTTGAATATAATACAGGTTTTGAAGAAAATAGGCTAATGAAATTTCTGCTGATACTTAATATTCCTTCATCATTCTCTCTAAAGTCTAAAAGTATTCCAGCAAACTGATTGTTTTCTTTGTGTAATTCATGTTGAATGATTTTTTTTACTGCTTCTGCTGCGTTTGTATTGTCTTCATAGATATTGAAATTGCTAACTTTGAGACAAAGGATCGTTTTTTTATCTCTAAAAATTTGGTGAGAAATTTTGAATAATACATTGAATTTTTCCGCTTCGCTAGAAGTTAAATATGTTTTTGATTTCCAGATTTTTGTTGAATGGTCTAATTCTTCCAAATAACCGTTGATAGCAGAAAAGATAATATTTTCTTTAAGAAGGTTCTGATCCGTATTTGGGTTATTTTGTTTTGTTGTCTCGTAAATTTGATTTAGTATGGATTCAAATTTTTGTTGGTCAATATGTAAGGAGGAAAAATGAATCGAAAGTTCTTTCCTTTTTTTTCTTTGGGATTCGGCAATCTTGGCATCTATTTCTTTTGGTCTTTGAATGAGTATGAAATCATCGGAGTTTGAATTTATAATTGGGCCGCTAATGATTGTATTAGGATCATTTTTGTATTTTTCATAGTAATCTTTTGGATAAAATTCTATCGAAATTGTGGAGTAGGCAGCTTTCACTGCCGATCCATAACCAGAGGAAATGTTGATTCGTTTCCGTTCTAAATGTAACAAATTGACTTCCTCTTTCAGAAAAAGAAAATGGAACATATTTAATTTGCCTTGGTAGAGGTAAGGAAACAGAGATTCTTGCTGAAGGGATGATAGTTTGTTCTGAGTGAAGGATTTTGTGGTTAATTTCGGGGTAGGTTGCCTGCATGAGATGAGAACTGATATCCACAGAAAAAAGGATAGGCAGCAAAGATTCCGAAGAAATAGAATTTGGCTGTATCTTCGGTTTGTCATCTGAGTTCTAAGTGTTCCAGAATTCACGGTAAAGATCATTTTTTGGGTAATTTCCAATAAAGTTTATAGAAAGAGATTGTCTCTTCCTTTGGTCAAATTAAAAAATAACAAAATTCCCTTTAGCTTTCCGGTGGGAAACTGGGTGGGGTTTTCTTTTAAAAGGATTTTTGGCAATGAACCAAATGAAAAAAATTATTGTTTTACTTTTCTTTTTTAGTTTTTTCGAAATCTTTCCGGAGCCACCAAAAACAAAACAACCGGATCCTTTGGCCAAGTCTGCAAATGTTTACCATACGGTAGATAAGTCAATGATTCGAAAACTTGTAGTTTCTTTAGGATATTCTATTATTTCCGATGAAGAAAGATTGATGATTTTGGGATACCAAGATTCAAAAGTGGGGCTTATGTTTTCGAATGAGACCTCCATTCAATTTTATTCATCCTTTAACTCTGATAAAGCGAATAAAGTCAATCTAGCAAACCGATGGAATCAAAAGATGAGATACTCTCGTAGTTATCTTGATACTGATGGTAGACTCATCCTAGAAAGTGATTTTGATTATAGCGGTGGGGTTAGTGAAGAATCCATTCGAGAGTTTTTACAAAAATTTCAAATTTTAAATTCTCAGTTCACTACATTATTGATACTTGCAGAATAAACGAGTTTTTAGAACGAAGAGAACGAAAGTTTCCCTTGATTTTTTGATACCAGAAAAGAAAAACCTTCTGGTATCAATTTGTCTTTTTAAATTTTAACCAAGTGCTTTGATGACGTCTTCTGGAGCTTGGACAAGTTCCACAAGTACACCTTCACTGCAAAGAGGGAATTCTTCGTTTCCTTTTGGATGGATAAAACAAACATTATAGCCTGCAGCACCTTTTCTAATTCCACCAGGAGTGAATCGAACTCCTTGTTTCGTAAGGTAATCAACACATTCTTCTAGTTTATCGATCCAAAGGCCAATATGATTGAGTTTTGGGTCATGTACTTTCGGACTTTTGTTTGGGTCGATGGGTTGCATAAGATCAATTTCAACTTTGAAAGGACCATTTCCCATGGATAAAATGTCTTCATCCACATTTTCTTTTTCACTTTTATAATCTGATACCTTTGTGAGTCCCATCACATCTACCCAAAACTTGGATAGTTTTTCTTTTGATTCGCCACCGATGGCGACTTGTTGGATTCCTAAAACTTTGAAAGGTCTTGTTCCCGACATTTTATTTCCTCTTGTATTCGCTAATATAAAATAATTTTTTTTAGTTTTTCGTGGTTCTTCCTTTCTCGATTCGGAAAGGCCAATCCCTTATTTGTTTTCTGTTTTTTCGTGTGTCAATCTCCAATACAAATAAGCAATCAGAGCTAAACTTGTAGTGATGATAAATTGTGTTAGGTGAACGACTGTGGCATACACAAGTCCTTCACCGGGATCACGACCAACGATGATAAATCCTGAAATGATAGCTGCATGAAACACCCCAATTCCAGAAGGTGCGGAAGGGATGGCAACACCCATACCACCCAGGAACATAAACAGTAATGCTTCTGGAAATAAGATTGGCATTCCGATGAGTAAACCCGCTAGGTAATACGAAATCGCATAACCAAAGACCCAAGTGGGGATGGAATACAAAACGGGTCTTAGCAGTTTATCACCCTTTAAAAAGGAAGAAAATTCCACTAAGTGGTGGTCTAACTTTTCTTCATAGAGTTTATGTTTGCCGATGAGTTCAAATATTTTTTTTGCAATCCCTCGGAGTGTTTCCAAAAAGTAACGAACCAGAACTAAACCCACAATCATTCCTAAAATGACAAGTGTGGATATTAAAAGTAGACTTAAGTTTTTGGATTGTCCAAGACCCATATAAAAAAGGGCTGCGGCACCAATGATGACAACAGAACCTAGATCCATCACCTTTTCTAAAAAGATCCGACTAAAAAGATGAGTGAGTGGGAGTTCCGTATCTCGTTTGTTCATGATGAGGCGAACAAGATCCCCCCCTCTTGCAGGGAGAACCATATTGAGGCCAACTCCAATGATTGATGTTGTGAAGGCCTGTGCAAAACTAATCTTTTTTTCTAAAAGATAATACCAACGAATGGAAAAGGGAACAAAGGCCCATAAATTGGAAAGGAAAAGCAAGGGAAAAATCCACCAATTGATTTTCCCTTCTAGACGTTCAAATTCCGCAATATCAAAGTTTTTCGAAAGGAAATAAACAGCAATCCCTGAAACTAAAATTCCAAATATTAATTTTCTCATATTGTCCTTGTTAACCTGGTGGCCACTGCATATGGCGACCACCTAATAGATGAAAGTGGATGTGGTTTACGGTTTGTCCGCCAAAATTTCCACAATTGTTTACCAATCGATATCCTTTCTCTGCGATTCCGTTTTGTTTTGTCAGTTTAGGAATTGTTTGGAATATTTCTTTAATGATCTCAGGATCTAAATCCCCAATTTCGTTCATACTGGAAATATGAACCTTCGGAATGATGAGGACATGATAGGGAGCTTGGGGTGTGATGTCATGAAACACCAAGATATTTTCTGATTCATATTCTTTTTTACTGGGAATTTCACCACTGGCAATTTTACAGAAAAGACAATTTTCCATACTAAACTTTCTCCTTAGAAAACACAAGTGAGGCAGCACCAAGAGCACCTGATAAATTGCCCCCGGCTCCAATTTTTAGTCTATCATTTAACACAGGAAAGATGGTAGACCTAATTTCAGATTCTAAGGTTTTACCAAATAAATCATAGGATTTGGTGATTCCACCCACAAATACCACAGCTTCTGGATTGAGTAAATGAACGGCTCCTCGGACTGCATGTGCCAAAGCCAAAGTTCCAAAATGAAGGATCTCTTCAGCAATTTGGTCTTTATTTCGTACCAATTGAAAAAATTCCTCTGCGTTATTTAAATGAGTATTTGTTTTTTCAGAATAACGACGTAAAAAACCTCTGGTGGAAAAATAACTTTCCACACAACCCCGAACTCCACATCCGCAAATTGCCCCACCAATCACAGATGTCGTATGACCGATTTCAATTCCATTCCCTAAGTATCCTGAAAATAAAACTCCACGTTGGACAAAACCACCACCCACACCGGTTCCCAGAGTTAAAATCAGTTGTGACTCAGTATCTTTATAAAGTCCAAAGTAGGCCTCTCCCAAGGCAGCACAGTTGGCATCATTTTCATACCAAACGGGTAGAGAAAATTCTTTTTTTAACTCTTCCTTTAAGGGTAAATTCTTTAGCCCTTTCATATTGGCACTAGAGAGGAGGAGCCCATTTTCGTTATCCAAAGGGCCAGGAGATCCAACACCAATTCCTTGTCCTTCGCTTGCAAGCGGACGGATTGTATCTTTTAAAATCTTTAAAAACTTATCGTTGTTTAAATCTTCGGGAGTGGGGGAAAGTTTAGAGTTTAGTTCCTTTCCTGATTCATCGAAGAGACTGGCCCGAATGCTGCCTCCTCCGATATCCACCCCAATGGCCTTTCCCAAACTCATTCTCCCTTGATGACCTGGTCGAATTTTCCGTTTTTCATTTCGTAAACGGTTTGGGCATCAAACGCTAATTTCATATCATGGGTGACAAGAATGATTGAGTGGTTTCGTTTGTTATATTCATTTAGAAGGAGTTGGACCAAATAACTATTTTCAGGATCTAAGTCTCCTGATGGTTCATCCGCAAAAAGAATGGCTGGATCGTTAATGAGGGAACGAGCAATGGCCGCTTTTTGGATTTGTCCTCCAGACAAGGTCCTTGGAAGTGAATTTTGAATGTCACCTAACTTTAAATGTTCGATCAAATAATCGCATTTACGAATATAGTCATCGTTGGAAAATTTCCGGGTAAAGAGGGCCGGGAGAAGGATATTTTCTTTGATGGTTAGGTTGCCCACAAGTTCGGAAAATTGAAATACAAGACCTAGGTCGCGCGCTCGTATTTCTGCCAGTTCTTGTTTGGAAATTTGAGAGAGTTTGATTTGGTCGTAAAGAATGTCTCCTTCTGTTGGGGAAAGCATTCCAGTTAACATCGAAAGTAAGGTAGTTTTTCCTGATCCAGAGGGACCAATGATGGCAACATAATCACCTTGGTTGACATCGAAGCTGACAGAACTGACTGCTTCGTCTTTTCCAAAACGTTTGGTTAGGCTGTGGACACGGAGTAACATTATTTTTGTCTCCGGATCGATTTATAAGGATCAATATAGGTACTGATACCTATGGTAGGAATGGAAACAATTAATCCGAGGGCGATGAAGAGAACCAAACAGGAAAAAATGGATTTGAGTTCACTAAAAAGTCCGAAGTCCGAAGGTGGGTTCAAACTTCCCAGGTTGATGATGATTGCGAGTAGGAAACTGGGTAGGAATAGGAAAAATAAGGACAAAGAGTGTAGCCAAATACATCCCAATCGGTTCCCTCCGATGGCCATCATCACTCCAATGTCCCCGAGTCCGTGAAGGCAATGGAAGAAAAAGAGAGTCATGAGGGCAAAACTCGTAGAATAAAAAAGAATCTGCGGAGATTGGTCAAAGGAAACGATACTAGTAAGGGACACCCCAGAATACAAATGGAAGTGGATCCTAACGGCGAGTAAAAAGAATGTAAAAACCAGGGCTCCACCGAGGCCATAGGCCATCGAATAGAGTCGATCCCGGAAGAGAAGTCGCAGAGCAAACGAAATGTAGGTGAGTTGTATCACTTCCAGGACAGAATTGACCTAAGACTCTTTTTTACCAACTAAAATAGGAAAATAGGAAGTAAGCGAATTTGGCATTTTTTATCTTTGTGGGAGCAGCAGTGATTATGCTCGGATTTCTTTTGACCTTCATTGTAGGGCAAAGAAGGGATAGTTATGCCAAAGCCTTGAGTCTTGCCACACTTGGGAATTTTCTGGACGCAAGGGCTCTCGTTCGTGAAAAACTCGAAGAAGACCACCAAAATCCGTATGGCCACTTTGTCATGTCGAAGATCTACGCGATGGAGAATGACCCCCTAAACGAGGCCAAACACCTCGAAATCATCAAAAAGAACAACCGGTACACAAAAGAAATCGACTCAGTCACAGTTTCGAACCGCATCGCAGATATTTATTATAACAAAGATTTTTTTGAAGAAGCTTTCTTTCATTATTTGGACACCCTCCAATCCGATAGATCCAACCCGGTGGCCTGCCTTCGGCTCGGGTTTATGGCTCTCGGACAAAAAGAATTTAAAATTGCAGAACATTTTTTCTCTAGGATCCCTGAGGAAAAAATCAACCAATCTTCTTACTTCATTGCCAAGGGTGTGATTTCTGGTGTGACCGGAGGAGGGAAGGAGAGGGAATACTTTGAAAAGGCTTACAAATTAGAAAAGTCCCCCGTATCTGGATTTTTATATGCCCTTTCTCTTTCCCGTGAGAATAAACACAAAGACGCTGTAAAAACTGCTGTTGCCATCAGCGAACAGATCGAAGACGAATTTGTTCGGTTTACTTTATTTCAGTTTTTGATGACGGAAGCCATCCTCATGCAAAATTTTCCAGAGGCATTGAAGTATGGGAGATTGTGTATGGAAATGGCAAGGCTAAATGCTTGGCCAAGTGAAATCATAGAAACAAGCATTCATTTTGCGATGATTACTATTTACATGGGTAGGCTCGATGATGCTTCTGAATATTTGATCGAAGCAGAAGCAGAAAGACTCGATGATCCTGATGTTGTGGCTCTCGCCAATTTAAAGTTTAGACTAGAGCGTGGGACGGGAACTGTTGAGTCATTAACACATGAATATGATCTTTCAAGGGAACTCAATTTACTATCCGTGAATCTATTTCCGAACTCTCGGTATTTTGAACTGAGTGGAATGCGTTCGTCCAAACCTTTCAATATCAAAGGTATGGTGGATGATGCGGGAAAAAAACTGACTTCGAAACTAGATATGTTGGGTCTCGATAAATTTGAAAAGTTTATTGGCCTACCTGGTACTAATTTTAAAAACCAAGCGACACGAATGGTGATGAGTCTCGGTTATCGTGTCACTAAAGAAATGTCTAATCCAGAATCCGATGGGGTCAACCTACTTGCTTCCTCTAAAGAAGATGTGAATAAACGAGCACTTTTCCGTGTACGTAAGTGGAAGGATGCAAAAGTTTCTGATGTTTTCCTTCGAGAAATGACAAACCAGATGGAAGAGTTGGGTGCAGGCAAAGGTTATGTGATTGGGAACTTTGATGTAACAGAAGCCGGTAAAAAAATCATCGCAGCAAGTAACGGAGCCCTTGAAATGTATAGCGGAGATTTGTTTGAGGACCTTCTCAATAAAACAATGTGATGATTTCTAATACCAATCGAATCTCTTTTTTTCTATTAGTGATTTGTTTTTTGTATGATTGCCAAAGCCAAAACATCGGCCTCGAAACTAAGGAACGTAAATCTTCCAATCTTGCCGAATCAGAAATCAAAGAAACCTGTCCCATTCCTTTGGCTCTAGGTTCTGTTTATGGAACTTCCATTTCTAAATTTGACCAAACGGTGATTTTATCTCAAATAAAAATCTTACTTAGTGATCTTTGTGATCGTTCCTTTTCTCATCTTCTTTCACTCATTCATCCCACAAAAGGTTTGTATGTGGATGCAAAAGGATTTTGGACTTTAGAAGAGGTCGAAAAAGATCTAAAAGATCCCAATGGATATTTCCAGGTCTATTATTTTGATTCGGAGACGTTGGATCAAAAAAAGGGAACTGTGGGTAATCTCACTCTCCGGTCGGTATTTCTATCCACAAAACAAACGATAGTGGATCTTTATGTGGGTTCCAGTGAAGAAGTAGAGGTGAAATTTCGGTTTCCAGAAAATCCCAAACTAGAAAGGTATTTGATCAATCCTAGTTTTATCAAATGGGAAAAAAACTGGTATCTCCAAAGGATGTTTTAATTTACCGAGTGCCTGTAATTACCTGTTTTACAATTTCAGAAGCTGTTGCTGTTGGATTTAGTTTTTTTGCATCTGCTACTTGTTTGGTGGCTGTTTTTTCGTCAAATCCAAGTTGAATGAGAGCAAGGATTGCTAGATCGTTTTCGCGATCCTCTGAATCTAGTTTTGTAGATTCATCATTTAAAAATATTTCTAATTTTTTTAAGTTTTGTTTGATTTCAAAAAGAATCTTTTCGGAGGTTTTTCCTTTCACTTTGGGAATTTTTTCCAAAGTTTTTCTGTCATCTTCTTTTGCAATTTTATACAAATCATCGGCATGGAAAAAGGATAATATTTTTAGGGCAGTCAACTCTCCAATCCCATGGAGAGATTTGATGAGTTGGAAAAGTTCTCGGTCTTTTCTACTAGAGAATCCAAAAAGACGTTGGCCTCTATCGGTGATCGAATGGAAGATATGTAAAAAAATCTCTTCTTTCATTTTATCTTTACATTCCAAATGTAAAGGAAAGGGAATGTGAACTTCGTAGCCAACACCGGCCACATCCAGGACAAGATGGTCCATTTCCAGTTGAATTAATTTTCCGCGTAAACTTGCAATCATCCTTTGATTCCCACCTCCAAATTTTAGGATCCCACCGGTTTGACCACCACTCTTTTCTTTCCCATTTATGATGGATGAATTCAGAAAACTGAAATCTTGCCTTGAGACTCGTCGTAAAATGGAAAAGGAAGTTGAGTTTTTGAGAAAAATTTAGTAAAACCTTTGTGGTGAAACGAATTCGGATTTCTAAACGTCCTGCTCTGGCACAGTATCTGACTTTGGCAGATCTCTTTAAAAATTTACCGCATACTGTCCTTCGCGAAATGAAGGAAAATACGGTTCGGGAATTTTTAGTGGGTGGTGAGGTATTGTTTGAGGAAAATTCCGATGGGAATGATTTGTACATTTTGACCGCCGGAAAATTGCGTTATGAAAAACGGGGAGTTGATGGTTCTGTTCGTGACGCGGGAGAATTCAAAAGACTCGATATCATTGGAGAACTGAGTCTGATCACGGGGGAAAAACGTTCGGCGACTGTCAAAGCCATTCGAGATTCCGAGCTAATTCGTGTTCCTCGGGATGTGGCTCTTTCCATCCTACTCAAATACCCTGAGAGTCTCTTACAAATCACAAAGATCATCGCAGAACGGCTCGCCCATGCCAAAACGGAGAATAAAACATTTGTTCCTGTTTCCAGAACCTTTTCTATTTTATCCTCTCTACCAAAAGATACTTTGGATGAAATCATTCATAAAACGGGACTTGTTTTTTTAAGGTATGGATCTTTTTGTGTTGTTGATGAAAAGTTTTATTTGGAACGAACAAACGAATTACTTTCGTTAGATGAAAAGGAAAGAGAAACCTGGATCATCCGTTTTTTTTCTCAGCTAGAATCGGAATTTGATTATGTTTTTTATCGATTAGAAGATAAAAAGGAAACTTCTCCTTGGATCGAAAGAGCCCTTCGCCAATCCGATACAATTTTATTTATCAAAGATGCTAAGGACGATCCCAATTGTATACATTTGGAATCATTACTCAAACTCAAACAATTGAGGGAAATTAAACAGGTTTTAGTCCTTCTCCAACCAGACCCAGTGGTTGTGGTTCCTGGAACCATCAGACATCTTCAAAAAAGAAAGTTCAATCATCATTTCCATGTTCATCTAGATCGGGTTGACAGTTGGGAAAGACTAGGGAGAGGACTGCTTGGTAAGTCCATTGGACTTTCTCTTGGTGGAGGGGGAGCCAAAGGATTTGCTCATTTAGGAGTTTTACAGGCTTTAGAAGAAAATAAAACTCCCATCGATATGGTTTCTGGAACAAGTGCCGGTGCAATTTTTGCTGCTCTCATCGCTATGGGTGAATCCAGTAATGGTAGCAAAGAAAAAGCCAAAGAGTTTTGGATCTCCAAAGACTTGTTAAATGAATATACCGTTCCCGTTTTATCTCTCACTACAGGTAAAAAATATACAGAAGCCATTCGGCATTTTTTTGGATCCATTCAAATCGAAGACTTATGGATTCCTTATTTTGCTATCTCCACTGATCTTTCGCATTCTGAAATTCATGTTCATGATAGAGGTGATTTATGGAAAGCGATCCGGGCCAGTACCTCCATTCCTGGGGTTGTTCCTCCTTTTGTTGACGAGGGAGTTGTTTATGTGGATGGAGGGGTTCTCGACAATGTTCCCGGAATTACATTGCAAGAACGGGGTGCGGGAAAAATTATTTCTGTGGATGTGTTTGGTGATATTTACCCAGACCAAGACAAAGAACTTTGTGCCTATTTTGATAAGGACAATCCTGGGGTAATGACGAACCCACTAGTCCAAATTACAAACTTAATCAATTTTAATGAGATTTTAAGACCCAAGTTTCCACCGATTGGTGATATCATCATACGTTCCATCCTTGCATCCAGTCGAGATCGTATCCGACAAACAGAAAAGATTTCTGATTTGTTTCTACAAATTCCAACAAACAATTTTGGGCTTTTGGATTGGTTTGCTTATGAACGTTTAATTGAATTGGGATATATTTCTTCCATCGATAAAATCAAAAGAAGCAAAGAGAAATTTATAAATCCTTCTTTACAATAAATTCTAGACGTTATGATACAAAGTATGTTTGTACTTTGTAGATTTTATATATTTTTTACCTGTCTATTTTTTCTTCTTACGACAAATTCCCTTTTTTCCCAAAACTTAGATTCGTTAGTTGCTTCCGTTTATAACAAACAGGAAACTCTCCTCATCCGCAGTGAGATCCGAAAACGTTTGGGTGATCGTGCCAATGATCCATCTGTAAAAGAAATTGTACAGTCGTTACGAGTATGGGCAGCTTTTGAATCCATGCCTGCTCCTGAATTTGCAGAAGGAGTGGAAAGGTTTGTTATCTTAAAAGACTACGGATACTCCTGGGAAGAAACAGAGGAACTGATCCCTTACTTTATCACAGCAAAACCTAACAAAAAAGACATACCCTATTTAGGAAAATTTTTAAAAGAAATGTCTCTTTCCAAACTTTCCGATGATACTGTTCTCGAAATTTTAAGCGTCGCCAAATCCAAACAATGGAGTGGGGCTTCTGTGCTTGTGGCGGGACGTCTCGTGGTATTGTCTCGGAAAAAAGAAGAAAACATTCCTCTCACCATCAAAAGTTTGGAATCACTCCTTCCCAAACAAATCCAATCTCTCAGCGAAGAGAAAAAAAATAAATTTTTCAATGATTGGTATAAGAAGGAAGGTCATAAGGTTGAAACCAAGGATTGGGAAATTGTAAAATCAGATTCCATGCAAGTCTTAAGTCAGAATGCTTCCGTAGGAAATTTCCAAAAGTCAGAAAGACGTACTCAGATCATTTGGAATGAACAAGGGGAATGGGTAACGAAAGAACGTCCAAAACTGGATCCTGCTCTTATTTTTTTGGAAGAACAGAATCAATCTCCTGTCATTACTACTGGATCAGATAAAAATAAACGTAAGTTAGTGGATGGTGTGGGTCGGCAATGGATTGGAACTCCTTATCTTTATGGAGGGTATTCAAGACGAGGTGTGGACTGTTCGGGACTGACAAAGTCCATTCTTACAGATCCAAAGATTGGAATGAATGAAAGGATGATCCCGCGTTCGGCTCGGGACCAAGCACAAATCGGAAAATCAGTTTCTCGCGACAAACGTGAAATTGGGAATTTAGTATTTTTTTCCGCGTCACCGAGTACAAGTAAAATCACTCATGTGGGTATGGTTTTAGAAAATGGAAATTTCATCCATGCTTCTACTAGCCGTGGTGTGGTCATTCAATCCCTAGATGAAAAATGGTGGAAGGAAAGGTATGTAACGGGCCGGGATATTTTTACAGGAGGAAAATAGATGGGTAAAAAGAGAGCTTTGGTTTTATCGGGTGGGGGTGCGAGAGGTGCCTACCAGGCGGGTGTTCTCAGGTATTTGGAAGAAATCCACTGGAAACCGGATATCATTTGCGGAACTTCTGTCGGTGCCATCAATGCCTGTGCCATTGGTTCGGGAATGAATTCTGGGAGGCTCTCTGAGTTATGGTTAAGACTAAATCAAAAAAATATCATGCGTTATTCGATCTGGAATATGTTAAAGGGACTTTTTCGAAGAAGGTATTATCCCCTTGTTGAAACTGATCCATTAAAAAAATTCATTCATGAGAATTTGGATTTTTCTACACTGAATGAATCCAAAACAAAAGTCATCATCTCTGCAGTGAACATTCTCACCTCTGAACTTAAGTTTTTTGAAAATCCAGGTTTAAGAATCGAACATATCTTGGCTTCTTCTGCCATCCCCATGATCTTTCCGTGGCAGATCATTGATGGAGAGCCGTATTGGGACGGGGGAGTGATGGCCAATACACCCATCCTACCTGCTCTCACCCATGAAGCTTCCGAGATTGTAGTTGTCCTTCTTTCTCCAGTAGGAGGAGTTCAGATGATGGAAACTCCAGAAACTAAAGATGAAGCATTGGAAAGATTATTTGAACTCTATCTCCTAGGTTCTTACAGAAGCATAGAACAAGGATTAGAATATAGAAAAGCAGTAATGAAAGGTTTAACACCAGTGGAAAACTTTTTACTGGGATTAAGGACTCAATTTAAAAATGCAAAAATTTCTGTGATTGCTCCCAAACGAATGTTGGGTTTAGTGAGTATCTTAAATTTTAAAAAGGAACAAGCTGAACTTCTTCTCCGGCATGGGTATGAAGATGCAAAAGAGTTTTTTACATTAAACCCAAATGCAAAATAAAATGCTGCGATTGATGATCGATGATCCTTGTTTGATTTAATTTAAAATTTTTGTCCGATACATTATGATTAGTTTCGGGAACTAACCATAATGTAAATCGAATGTGCGCTGTATTCGAAGGATTGAGAAAGAGAGTTTGGATCTATCCTAGAATTTCCATTTCCCACTTCTCTAATATAGGTTACGGAAACAGAGGATTTAGATGTCACCCAAGAAAATCCCAAACTAAGTCCTTTGTTTCTTGAGTATTCGTTTCTTGGATTGGTTCCCGACCGAGCCACTTTATAAACTAAACTATTGTCTCCAGAATTGACCTGGACTTGGTTCCCATATGCATTTTGTAAGTATAAATCTACTGCTGATTCAGTCCAAGAAATTGGTTTTGTGTTTGGTTCGTTTGTGTAAATACCAGCTAACACGGAAAATGTGTCTGCAAGGTAGTATTCCATTCCTGCTGCAAAGTTCGTAGTCGATGCACGGGTCAGTTCTCGAATTTCGGTATCGTTGATTGTATAAGTGATTCTTCTGCCAAAAGCACTAATTTCGTCTTGGTTTTGTCTCGATTTATATCCTGTGGTATAGATCATATCAAAGGAAGCGAGAAATCGTGAAGTCGGGAAAAACGCGATTCCAAAACGCATTTCGGAAGTCTGTGGGATCGAAGTTGTGAGTTTCGGTTTTTGAGTGAGGACTCCTGCTTCAATGGAAGAGGCACCGTCACCCGTTCCTTCAATAAAATCGACCGCAGCAGATCCGGGTCTACGTGTGGAATCCGCATAAACTTCATTATACAATCTGTTCCCACCCATCACAAAGATTCTACGGTAACTCATCCCAAGGGAAACTTTTTGAATGGGTTGGTATTGGATTCCAATGACCGGCATAATCCCAGAGGTTCTACGATTGTCCACATAGGAACGCATCACATAACTAAGATCCGAAAACTGTTGGAACTGGGTTCTGGATACCTCCTTTGTGTCATTCATATAGTAGAGAGTGGCACCTATGGAAAGTTTGTCGGAGAGTAGGTATGCAGCACTCGGGCCCACTAACAGTTGGTTGTATCTTTCTTTTGTATAATTTCTTGTGGAGTTGATGGAAGGGGAGACGAGTGGGTAATTCACTTGGTCCGCCCGATTGTAAGAATAATTATAAGTGTTTACAATCGAAAATGCAAACTTCCACCGATCAAAATTCTTTAGTAACCCAATAAAGTTGGGATCAAATCCTTGGTGTGTTTGGTTGTAGACTTGACCTGGTGTATCGATATTGATATAACTTCGTTTTACATCTTTGAAATTACTGGCAGAAATGGAAATCCCATCGTTGTAAGTAAATCCGAGTCCCGCTGGATTGTAATAAGCACCGGAAGGATCATCCGCGATGGCAGTAAAAGCCCCTCCTAGACCTGCTGCCCGTTCTCCATAAAATCCTTGGATATTATGGAAAGGTTCAGAAGCCAAGAGAATGCTTGGTATTAATAGTAATGACGTGAATAGTAATTTGTATATTTTCATATTGTATTTTTATGATTAAAGTTGGTAAATTGTATTGATTATGGTAGGAGAGCCTACATAAACTTCGTTTCCATTTGCATCGATGGTGTAGCGCCACACAACGGAAGAGGCCACCTGATCTGCCGTGCCGTAAAAATCAACATAGTAGACTGGGCCGCCACTATTGACATTATTAAAGAATTCTCCCCAACCGATATATTCATCGGGATAAACATTCGGATCCACTCCTGCCGGCATAATCACATAGGCATCGTATTCTGTAAAGCCGGCACCAACGCCAATTCCTCCGCCTGGAAGAGCTGAATTAAAATCTACAAATACATCCCATTCGAATTGATAGGCATAAGCACCCGTTTCGTAAAATTCGCCATAGAGATCGTAATCAAAATAACCGAGTTCCTCATACTCATCGTTTGAAGAATCGGTTGTATCATAATAATCTACAGCAAAATAACCAGTATCCCCATTTTCATCATAGGTTTCTTCTAAATAATATTCATAACCAATGTTATTGTCTATGTATTCGGTGGTCACATAACCACCAAAATCATTGGATTTTCCCTTAACAGTAGTGGTTACCTTGTCGCCTGAACTATCATAGACATTACTATAACTCAACGTGACACAGTTGTTGGCATTGGCATTTGTATCATTATCACATTCCTCAAAAGTAAACCTTGTTGTTGATTTATCAGTGCTTCCTGAAGTGGTTGTGACTTGTTTGATATTTAAGATGGCTTTGTCTTTTTTTCCTGCTTGGGTTATGTAAGTGATGGATCCTTCCACAGTGAGAGAAATTCCAAATACCTTAAGAGAACGAGTGATCGAGCTGAAAATTTTGGTTTTGTCTGATTTGAATTTTAGACTTTTTTGAAATTTATTGTTTGCGGGACAAGGTTGTGGTGTACCAATTGATTCTGCAAAAGAATAAGAAATTTCCGTATCATATTCGTTATTGGATAGTGTTTTGAATACCATCGCAGGTGTGGGTACGGATTGTCCGATATATGGGAGGATTCCTTCATTTTGTAAACTGGCTAGTTCTCCTCTTGCTTCCTCTGGACTAAGGCCAAGTCGTTCAATCCCTTCAAGGAATTCATTTTCCATAGACTGCGTAATACTTACACTAGAAGTTCCTCCGGGAACACAAACCCCTGGACTTGCTTTTGCAACATTATAAGCGCCACTGATGAGCACTAAGTCTCGTTTGGAATCACGAAGGATTTCGGAGACAATAGAAGTTCCTTCTGTAAGAAAAGCTTGTCCCGTAAAACCATAATCAAAAGTATCCTGAGCAATTCCTTTTGAAGAGAAGGCAGTCCTTTTAAGTTTAGCAACTTTAGTTTTACCAAGGGAGGCACCCAGACCAGAGGATGGTTTACGAATGGAACGTGGCACCGCAACACTTAGATTTGATGGAAGTTCTGAATTGATGTTAGAGTTTAGTAAACTTCTGATAAGAAAACGAGAGACCAATGCAGAAAGTGAATTACTTTCATCTTTTTCCTTTTTACAGCTAGTAAAGGCGAAGAAAAACAGAAGAAATATTAGGAAAAGATGATGCATCACGCGTTCATTTCAAGAATGCGAAAGGAAATGTCAATTCTAAAGTCTTTCTATAAAAAAAGAGTTTTCAACTTATGAGTGAAAAACATAATTTATTGCATGAGAGTTCTTTCTCACACCTTTTTGTTTCTTTTTTTAGCACAAACACTGATGGCTAAGGGCAATGTATACGTACAAAGCACAAAGGCCAAACTCCTTTCCCAACCCAAACTCAGTGCCGATGGGTTTCCATTGCAAATGGGGGATGCTTTGTTTCCTGTAAGTGAACAAGGACTTTTTGTTCAGGTGAGGGCGGAGAACCGTTCCGGATGGGTATCCAAACTCTTTGTATCACCTCTCCCTCCGGGAAACCAAATTAAACTAGGCATCACATCCAATTCCTCTGAAGCAGTTGTGGCAAGACAAAGAGCTTCCGATTTTACAAAAACAGCAGCGGCCCGTGGGCTTTCGGAAACACAGAAGATGCGTGTTCGCGGGGAGGGAGAACTTTATGATTTTGAGTCTTTACGTTGGCTTGAGTCGGTCCCTTTCACTCATTTAGGATATCCTTCTGATAAAACAAATTTAAAAGAAGAAAATAGCAGTATTAAAAATTCAGTATATTCTAATTCTGAACTAGAGGTTCTTTCGGAAACTAAGGCCGAAGTGAAAGTCGGACGTTCTCTAGCGGCTAGGTTACTTAAAAAATACCCGCTAGTAAAAGATACAGAACTTACTAGTTATCTTAATTCGGTTGCCTCTCGTTTGGCTTCTGTATCCTCTAGAAAGGATTTAAGTTTTCGTGTGGGTGTGATCGATACACCAGAGGTAAATGCCTTTGCTTGTCCTGGTGGGTTTATTTTTTTAACTACTGGGAGTCTTAAAAAAGTCCAAACTGAAGCAGAACTTGCTGGTATCATTGGCCATGAAATGGGACACATTGTTCTCTTTCATAATGGAGAATTCAAACAATCAAATGTATTTTTAGACATTCTCTCCGGGTTTTTGGCTCCTCCTGGTGGCGAAGTTGTGAATGCTGCTACTTCAACCCTTCTGGATGAAATGGAAAAACAACTCTTTGAAACAGGAAGAGATATGAAGTTGGAATTAGAGGCAGATGAAGCGGCCGTTGGTCTCACTAGCCAAGCTGGATTTTCTCCCGTTGGTCTTTCTAATTTTCTAAATACAATTTCAAAGTCAGAAGGGACAGATTCTTTTAAGAAAACTCATCCTGATACCACAATTCGAATCGCCAAACTTGTATTTTTTGAATCATCCGCCACTCCCGAAAATGTTCCCTTTCTCAAAGATCGTTGGAGTGAATTTAAATCTAAACTCAAACCATGAAACAAACAAAATATCTTTTTCCATTTTTTTTAATGGTCATCGTTCCTGGGGCCATTTTGGCAGTAATTTCTCTTTTTGGTTTTTCTAATACTTTGAATCGAAAGTTATCGGATAGTTTATTCCATATCCTTCCGACCCACCATCGTTTTTCTAAAGACATTGTGATCATTGATATTGATGAACAAAGTATCGCAAAATATGCTGATCATCCCGAACTTGGGCAATGGCCCTGGAAGAGAAATATTTATCCCACACTCATTGGTTATACGAAACTTCTCACTCCACCCAAAATTACAATCATTGATATTATGTTTACGGAAAGGTCTGATTATGATGAGGCACTCGTGGCCGCCAATCAGAGTTTAGGTGAAATTTCCCATGCAGCCAATTTTCGTAACGGTGGATATGTATTTACCAGGAAAGACGAAGAAGATATTGCTGAAAAATTTAATGTATCGTTACCATCGGATACCCCATTCCCACGTTATGAAAACGCATCTTTTCCGATCGGGGCTGTGGGTGAAACAGCTCCCATGATTCATGTGGTGAATGTCATTTCCGATACCGATGGAATCCTTCGGAGGTTTACTCCTTTCACTCGTTGGAAAAACAAACACTATCCAACACTCGCATTACAGGCATTTGTTTCTGGGAAGTCTTATTCAACAGAATGGAAGGAAGGACGATTTCGGATTCGAAGAGAGGATGGGGTCACGAGGGAAGTTCCTTTGGGCAAGGATGGTCTTGTCCGTGCTTATTTTTATACCGAAGAGGAACTACGAAACATCCCTCGTTACTCTGCTGCCGGGATCATTGAATCCTTGAACCAATTGAACGCAAACGAGGTAGAGGATCCTGAAAAACTTCTGGTTCCTCCTACTTTTTTTGAAAACAAAATTGTGTTAATTGGAACTTCAGCGGCAGCCACTCATGATGATGTGGTCACTCCTCATGGACTTTTCCCGGGAGTGATTGCCCAAGCAGTGTTTGCTTCGAACTTGACCGAGGGACATCTACTGACGGAACTTCCTGAAATTTGGGGAATCAGTTTTACTCTTTTTATTTTGATGTTTGGAGTGATCATTCTTTTTGTCAACCAGTGGCATTTTTTGAGAAACGTTTATCCTGTTCTTGCCATTGGTATTTTTGTTGGCTCTTTTTATTTTTTATACCGACTGGATTTGGTTCTTCCTAGTTCTTCGTTTGTGATTGGTTTCCCTTTATCCTATTTGATCGGTTTTGCTTACCTTACTTATACGGAAGGAAAGGAAAAAAGAAAATTTAATAACATCTTACGGAACTTAGTCGATCCGGGTGTTGTGAGCGAAGCCCTCGAGAATATGGATTCCTTAAAAAAAGGAGGGGAGTGGGAAATCACGGCTTTTTTTTCTGATGTGGCAGGATTTTCCAGTATCAGTGAAGAACTCAGTGCCAGTGATTTAGCAAGGTTGTTAAATGAATATCTTTCTGCGATGACAAAAATTCTAAAAGCCAATTCAGGAACCTTGGATAAATACATTGGGGATGCCATCGTTGGAATTTTTGGTGCACCCATTCAAAATAATGATCATCCGAGACTTGCTTGCACAGCCGCCCTTGCGATGGTCACTGAACTTGAGGTTTTACGATCTATTTGGAATGAAAAAAAAGATTACACTGAGACTGCGAGGGGAATGAAGTTTCGAATTGGACTCAATTGTGGACCAGCTAAGGTTGGATTCATGGGGACTGATAGTCTCGCTTCCTACACAATGATGGGAGATACGGTCAATTTAGCAGCGCGTTTAGAAGCAGCGGCTAAAGATTATGGAACTTCGATTCTAGTTTCTGAAAGTATCGAATCCGTTTGTAAAGATGAGTTTCATTTTCGGTTTTTAGATTGGATTCGTGTGAAAGGAAAAGAGGCTCCGGTTAAAATTTATAGTTTGGTTTCCTATGTTTCTGATCTGACTCCTCAAATCATCGAAGCAGAAGAAATCTATAAACAAGGGTTTCAGTTTTATTTGAATCGAGAATGGGAAAAAGCCATTGGAAGTTTTGAAAAGGTCTCAAGTGTTTTTGGATATAAAGACGTTCCAAGCCAACTCTTGATCAAAAGGTGTCAGGCATTATTTAAGAATCCTCCCGCTGATGGTTGGGATGGGGTATTCACAAGAACTTCTAAATAAGATTCCTTTGATCAAAAGTTTTTCTTTTCGTTTGGCGCCTCGCAATTGTTATGTGAAAGATTGTTTCATCCTGGTCTTGCGACCGCGCTTTTCGCTCCTATCTTTCCCTTGGGGAAAGGATATCCGCTGCAATCGCTGGCAAGGCCTAATACTAATTTGGGGCCTTTGCCACTTCTCCTCTTAGATACAAAACAGCAGTTCCCCCAATGGATACTCTATCACCTTGGTCTTCGATATAAAACTCGGCACCTCTTTTTGATTTTTGGTGGCTTTTGAAAATTTGTTTCTGCAATTTTTTCGAAACAAAGGGTGCAAGGTTACAGTGGGCAGAACCGGTGGCGGGATCTTCTGGTATCCCCATTCCCGGACCAAAAAATCGAAATTCATAATCTGATTTTTTATCATCATTCAATTCATTGATCCATAAGGCAATATAACCTCGGTTTGTTGGTATCTCCGTTAGTTTAGAAAAGTCGGGTGCCAATGCGCCGATGTCAGTGGATGTGGAATAGAGAAAAATTGTATCTTTTCCTTCCCAAATTTCGATGGGAGCTTTCCCGAGAATGGGAACCAATTGATTTGGGTTTATCTTTTGGTTCTTTTGCAAATCTAGATAAGTGGGAAAGTTTAAATAGATAATTTCGTTTTCTATGGATACGGGTAAAATGCCAGATTTAGATAGGAATTGAAAATGATCCCTGGTTTCTCCGCGGTAATTCTTTAAAACAAATGCGGAAGCAAGTGTGGCATGACCACAAAGATCCACCTCCACGGTAGGGGTGAACCAACGGATTCTGTAGTCCTTACCTTCTTTAACAACGAAGGCAGTTTCAGAAAGATTATTTTCCAAAGCAATTTTTTGCATCCAATCCTCGTTTGGCCAAAAGTCTAGAACCAAAACAGCCGCTGGATTTCCTGAAAATAATTGATTGGTAAAAGCATCAATGATATAGATCGTTTCGTACATAAAATTATTTTACAGGAAGAAGTTAAAACTGTAAGTATACAGTTAAAAAAATTGTAAGTATACAGTTTTGGGATTTTTATATATTCTGTAAATCAATCTTAATACGCTATAGAAAGAGGCTGTTTTTTGATTCGTTAAAGTATGCTAAATCGACTACTTCTTTTGACAATATCATAAACCAATTCATCTAAATCATTTGCTGATTTCCGTAAATAGGAATGGATTTCGTTTCTTTTTTCTTCTGTCATTTTGGACTCCAGAAGTTCTAAAAGCCCTAAAATATTGGCAAGAGGCCTTCTGATTTCGTGAGATTGGATCCTGGCAATTTCTTTTAATTCTTGAATTTGTTCTTTGATTTTTGTTTCAATTTGAATTTTTTCTGTGATGTCAACGATGATTGCCGAAACGTAATTGGTTTTATTGACTTCGAAACTATTTAAACTGATTTCGACAAAAATTTCTTTCCCATCTTTTCTGATTGCTGATGTAACTTGGTTTTTTCCGATTCGCATCGGTCTCGGTGCTTGGACGTATCCAGACACTAAATGGTCATGGCCAGATCTATAGCGGAGTGGTACAAGAAGTTCCACTGATTGGTTGATCAGCTCTTCTTTATGATAGCCGAAGGTATTTTCTGTTTCTATATTGCAATGGACAATTTTTCCAGATGTATCCACTATTAAAATGGAGTTAGGTGCTGATTCGATTAAGTTTCTGAACTTCTCCTCGCTTTCGGAGTGTGCCATTTGCATTTTTTTTCTAGTATCAATGTCTTTACCTCGAAGACAAATTCCTAAAAGATTTTTGTCCTTATCATAAGTTGGATTTAATTTGAATTCAAACCAAACAGGAATTTGGTTTAGTTCCTCGATCCTTTCTATGGTTACGGTTTCACCATTGATACACCTTTGGAACATATCTAAAAAAACGATTGTATCCTCTTTATTTAGAAATTCTAAATAGTTATCTCCAGCTTTTAGAATTTTTCCAGAATATGCTAGAATTGTATCTTGGAGATTTTGATTGTAAGCAAGTACAGAGTGATCGAGACCAATCAGCAGAATGGCATCCGTTGAATTGTCCATAATGATTTGAGCATAATTGATCGATGCATCTGCATTCATTGGGAATATCCTTAGCAGTGCAAGGCCTTCGTAAACTAGAAAATAATAGAGATTGGTAAGTTGTTCAAACGATTATTTCACTTAAATTCATGCATTAAATGTGAATAAGAATAATGATGTCCATTTTAAGTTCTTTTTGATCTATTTTTAATTAATTTGTGTCCTAAGGATTGTGCATGTTAATGGATTTTGCCAAAAAATCGATGATTCAAGAAGTGAATTTCTTAAAAATAAATCTGTATAAAGATTGTAATTGTAACATTCATATTTTTTTCTTCATTTCTTTGAGGATTTTGCGTTTTTTGGCCAAACGTTGATACTTATATATTCTGATCCAGATTTTAAATATCTGGTATTGTGAAGGTGTACTTATAAAGCTATTAGCTACATTTTAACATGTTTAAAATATTTATTTCATTCTCAAAAAGAATAATCCGGTTAAGATAAAAATATTGAAGATTATCAAATACGTGAATATTGTAATCTGTTTTGTTATTAATTTGATTTCGTGTTTCGTTTCTTTTATTTCTTCCTTAATCAAATATAAACTTTGATTTAATTGTTGGGTGGACTCTGATATTAGCGATAAATCCACAATTGGTTGTTGTTGGTTTTTGTTGTTTACCGGTTTGTTCTCGGAAACTACATCAGTCAAAATTGTTGAATTAAGCTCTCTGTATCGCTCATTAACGAGTTGGTTTGTGCGCCATCGAAAGTAAGCATCTTTAAAAAAAGGGAAGGCTGACTTGAATTGTTTTTGTTGATATAAATATTCTCCCTTTTCAATCCAAAGTTCCGTTTCTAAAAGTTCGAGATTTGGAATTGAAAGTCCGTCATTCCCAAGTTTTCGAAAAATGCTTTCTGCCTTATCAAATTGATGTTCTCGAATGGCTTTTCTGTATAGAAGGACGTCTTCATCTAATTTTTCTTCTGAAAAGATTGGTAAATTCAATAATAACAAGATCAATAAAAATCGCATAATTACCTATTTAAAATGATGGCTTGGTGGCCAAACCTGGCTCTTGGCATAAGTGAAGTTGATTCAACCCATGAGTTACTACCCGGATTGTCTAGATTTAAAGTTCTAACTTTGTTGGTTGGTAAATTGATTGAGGTTGCCCCACCGAATAAATAGAGAACTCTATTTGCATAATCAATTTCCATAGCTGGTGCATATAAGTTTTCTGGTAAATTTGATCCAGTTGTAAATGAGTTTGAAGAACCGGTTAAACCCATAAATTCAAATCTGTTTGAAGGTGTAATCGATGTTACAGGTTGAGAAATATTGGTTCCAGTGGAGCCTCCCGCGATAAAATAGATTGGTGGGTCAGTATTATATTGATCAGTTGGTTTTGGTCTATAGCAACTAGCTGCTGCACCATGTCTGGCCAGAGAAATTGAAGCTTCAATTTTCCCTGTTGTCGAATTTAACGAAGGAGTGTAAGCATCAGTTGTTGCATAAGCTAATCCATCCTGATAAAATCGCCCTCCAGAATATATAATGCTTCCTGAATATGTACAAGCACTCATATCAATTCTTCCAAAAATAGATGTACTAGACGTATAATTTGACCAGCTGCCACCACTAGTGACATCGGGGCGAAGTTGGTATACTGTATTTAAAACGGTTCCTGTCGTCATATCTAAACTAGTTGTACCACCTATTACAAAAATTTCTTCACCAATGGAGCCAACGATACCTCCTTGTACGGTGTTAGGAATGTCATCATATTGTTGCCAAGTGCCGGCAATGGGATCGTATGCTTCTACAAGTCGGCTCACTGAATAAACTCCAGCAGATTTAGTCATTCCCCCAATAATAAATATTTTCCCATTGTGGCTGACGATTTGGGCATTAACACGTGGAGTCGGAATGCTAGTAACAGTTTGCGACCAAGTATTTGCAATTGGATCATAATAATCGATTGGACCAATGGGGTTATTGTCAACTCCGATTCCACCAACAAGCCAAATGCTCCTTTCGTAGATTGTTTTTAGGCTTGACGTGGTTCTAAATCCGATAGGATAACCTAATCCTTGTTCCGATGCACCGCAAGAAGGAATGACTTGATAATTTTGGTTATTTGTTAAACCAGAAATAGGTAAGGCATGAATTTCTGATTTCAGAATTGTTGTATCTAAGCGAGAAAAATTTGGTCCTGAGGTATTTAAAAATCCAACAGCTTCGAATGAACACTTCCATGTTACAATTGCGGAAGTTTCGTTTATCCCGCCAACACCTACCCATTCAACTTTGATTTCATCTTTAGAGATCCCACCTGTTATTGGATTTTGTGAACAACTTATGGAAAATATTAGATTCAGAATTGCTATTATTGATAAACTTTTTTTCATTAGAAAACCCAACCACCTTGAATCTCTAACCCTGACCCACAGAAGAGATCTTTGGTTTCAATAAAACATTGGTTTTTTAATCCAATTCTGATTAGAGAATTGGAGAATTTAAGTCCTTGCCATCCAATATCGAAACCAAATGAACTATTTCTTCCCCCAAAAACATCACCATCATTTGTTCTATAATTTACCTGGCCAATACCCAAACTCAAGGAACTATAAAAATTCAGTAGTTCATTATTATTGAACTTTCTAGAATAGAGGCCATAAATATTACCAGTCTGAATCGAAAAACTTTCTCCGTTACCATTTGAACGAAAATGTTCCATCTTAAAGCCTACTTGCCAATTTGAATTCCATTTTAAAAATGCCGGTTCTACAAAAATCGAAGTACCTTCTAGTAGCGGGTGGTATTTGGATAACGGAGAGTAGGTTGGTAGTAAAAACAGTGATAAGCCGACAGTTGTTTGGTTGTTTTCTTTATCAAAGGAAAGATACTCTTCTGGAAAATCAGGATTCTCTGATTTAGATGGAGTAGGGGGTAGTATTTCTGATTTAAGAATTGTTAAAAACCCTAACTCTGTCTTTACAATGAATTCATCTTTTTTTTCTTCGGCAATTAATCCACGAATTCTGCTACCATTTCTTAATCTAAACGTAGAAAGCGAATAAGAAGAATCTATATTAGAATTATTTGAAATATCAAAGTTTTCTATTTCTTTCTTTGGAATTTTGTAATCTTTTCCCCTATATTTAACAAACAAATGATGAGAGTCATCAGAGATGAACGTTGCATGATAAACATTCCCATTGGAAAATTGAATTTGAACTGAGTTCAGATCTAATGATAGCAAAAATAAGAATATTGTAACGTATTTATGGAGTTTAAAATTTAATTTCATTAGTTAACGAGTATTTGTTGACAGAATTTATTGAAATGGTCTAAACTGGCAAGAAATATTATAAAAAATGGTAAATGTTGTTGTTATGCGAAAAATTGCTCTATCAGTTGTTATTCTTCTTTCTGTTTTTTTATTTTTATTCAATTTCCAGTTTTCAAATCAACTTCCATTACCAATGCCAGTTGTCGATGTTGATCATGGTGGTAATGCTGCCTTTGAAATACCGCTGGAAATTCCAGAAGGAACTCTTGATTTAACACCTGAACTAAAGTTAAACTATAATTCTGGTTCTCCAAATGGACTTTTAGGGAAAGGTTGGAGTTTAGCTGGCATTCCTTTTATCAAACGCGATCCGTCCTACGGTCTGAATTATTCTTCCAAAGACGAATTCTATTCTTCTGAATTAGGCCAGTTGGTTTCAGGGAGTGCAGATCGAAGCACATTTTATTCAAAAAATGAATCTTTTTTTAGCTTTTACCCTCAAGGAGAATCCGGCAAAGGGCCATTAGAATTTAAGGCCTTTGATAAAGAGGGGGTTCAGTATACCTATGGCGGTTCAGGGGCTCAACTCTTTGCATTGAATGGCGGGGTGAGAACGTGGGGGATCTCCGAAATTCGTGATTTGAACGGTGAAACCGTTCGGTTCGAATGGATTTCGAGAAAAGGACAATTATATCCTGATAAAATCACTTATGCTGGTGGTGTCCGCTACATCAAATTTGCTTATGAAACAAGATCAGATTATACAAAAGAATACACCGAAAAGGATTTAACGGAAGAAGATTGGAGATTAAAAAGAATTAAATTCTATTCTGATAACTCGCATGTTCACAGCTACGAGTTTACTTATGATGTTGATGCTAAAACGAAAGAAAGTCTATTAGTTAAAATTGAATTTGAAAAAGATAACCTTTTGTCCTTAGCAACTCATAGGCCATTGGAATTCGAATATGCTCCAAGTCATGATGGTATTGATAAAAAACTAATTTCTGGAAGTAGTCAGACTCTAAATTTGGGGTTTTCGGCAAAGGCGGATGTTGAAAACAGGACTCTACAATTCGCAAAACAAGTGATCTATGCTTATCTGAGCATGAAGGCAAGCCAACCCCCTAAATCTCAGGTTAAGATCACAAAATTGTTCAACAAGATACGTCCTCCGTTTCTTAACAAAATGCCTGGTGGGACAGGAGATAGTTTTAATTTTGATGCTTTGAAAGTAGATGTGAACGAGTATTATCCTGAAACGGAATTCATTGCTCGAGTCCCGTTAGGGAATAAAAACAGACCTGCTTGTGATCTCGGATTCATTTCTTGTATTTGGTCAACTTTATATCCAAAAACAAATCCTTGGGTGGATGCGTTTTGTTTGGATTATGCTTTCTTTTCGCACGAGTATTGTTTGCATGGATCGCCGATGCCAAACAAGGTCACTCTTCCTACAGATATTGATGGTGATGGAATTTCAGAATATACTAGAATTTTGGGAAGAGCGGACTTAAATCAGGCCTATCTAAAAACAAACGATTTTAAAAATAATTCTACCTCTGCTTCTCCAATTTTTCCAATGAAGTACAATACTTATTTTGACTTAGCCGATATCGATGGAGATGGCAGAACCGATTTTCTTTTCGAGGAAGACGGAGTATTGTATGTTTCTTATTCAGACGGAGTAAGTCTTGGAAACCCAACTAGGTATTCGAATGTCTATCTTGAGCCATATTCGCAGAATATGACACAAACTAATAATCTAAAACCTCGAGATTATGCCGTGGATATCAATCGTGATGGAAGGGCTGATTTTATTCATCTTGATACTAATACCGTCTACGTCTACCTTTCTCAAGGTAGAAGCTTTGCCCCGGTAAAACAATTCTCACTTGGTGGGGTTACGAGTATTCTTCACGAAACAATAGAAACAAATCCATTCATTGCCCATAGATTGAATCAGTTTTCTGATATTGATGGGGATGGAATGCCGGAACATGTTCAGATTGTGAATGTCAATCCTCCTCCAGAGCAAGGAAGCTTGATTGCAATGAGGATGCGCCATAAAGATGAAGTAAACCAGGCAGAAGCGAGAAATAATCATTATAAACAATTGATCGTAAACATGGTGAATCAAGGTGCCGATGTGGTACGTTTTTATCCGGAATATCAGGATGCTGCGGCAAGCATAATTATCATCCATTTTGGCATTATTTTTGATATTGAAGGAGCATTTGCTAATGTAATTCATCCAAATGGTCGGGCATTGTATTATGACTTATTAAGCCGTCCGGGTACTGCGACTACTTCAGAATTAAATACATTAAAAGAATTCATCGACCAACAATATTTTGAAGTTGTGCTTAGTGATTTAATGGGAAGGCAAAATAATGAAGTGGACCATCTGATTTCTTATTTAAGAAATATTGACTTAAGCGGCGCATCTTACTCATTTTTTGTAACTAAGTTTGATTTAAAATCCAACACGTTAAGTCAAAAATCTTACCCACTACCCAAAAATATTATTGGTGCCATTGGTAAAAACTGGATTGTCGATGTAAATCGGGATGGACTTCCTGATTTACTTACTTTAACAAATCAAAATAGCCATACCAACCCATTTGATTATGGAACTCAAAATGTATATGAGTTAAGTTCTTATGTAAATGTTTTATTTAACTATGGTGATGGATTTGATGTTTCCGACCCAAAATCAACTTATATAAATACGGTCATTAAACCGGATAAATTTTTAGAGCACCAAGATCCGAATAGTTCAAAATATTTTAGTTTTGATATGGTTGATGTTAATGAAGATTCAAATTTGGATATCGTCATAAAAGAATTTGATACTCAGAATTTTCATATCTATCAGGGAAATGGAAACGGTAATTTTACTTACCAGTCAGCTTTTTCCTTACCATCCAGTCAAATTCACTCTTCTTCCTTTGAAGATAGGAACTATGATGGGATCGCCGATATGTACTTCCAATACGGATTAGAATTAACTACGCAACAAATCGTATCTAATTCACCGGCAGCTACTGGAGGAATTCTTGTAAGGCTGACTAATAATATAGATGGGGCAGAATCAAAAATTCAATACGACTGGAAGAAAAATTTTTCCGGAGCAGTGGCGAAGACTGGGGCAAATTATTCTACTTCCTTACCAAATTTTTCGCCCGATCTACTGGTTCGCTCAGTTACTAGTCAACTGGCATTAGGTTATCCATTAGAAAAACAAGAATATTCTTATTTTAACACTCGATTCAAACCGGGAGATCTGGAAACAAATACAGATTTATCCTTTGAGATGATCCACGAATCGAGTTACATCAACGGTGTTTTAGATACTGTAGAAACAACAAAGTATTCTCATAACCCTGATTTGACAGGAATGGTGGTTTATCAAGCAACTGCGGATCGTAATGGAAATTTGCTTTCTGAAGAAGAAAATAATTATACAATAATTCAACCCCATTCCAAAACGCGTTTAGTACTTTTGAATTCCAAAATTAATAAAACCTATTGGAATTCCATGTTGAAGGATGAAGTGACCGCTAGTTATGGATATTCTAGTGAATATAGTTATGAACCAGTTTCCATCACAGAAAATTGGAACGGAAGGACAAAACAAACTAATATTACGTACCAGTCCAACGCAGCTATGAATATTAAGGCTCAAATGGTAGAAAAGGTGATTACCATTTCTGGACAATTAGCGGAGCACTCCAAATGGACTTATAGCGGGAAGGATGTTATTAGTGAAAGTAAGCTCACCGGTAATTCCCAATGGTATAGCAAATACTTTGTTTATGATTCCTTGGGGAATGTATTGTCTGCAACTGATTCCCTTGGTCGTACCATTCATTATACATACAATGACATCACTCGTTCCAAGGCAACATCTACTACCAATGCGCTTGGTCAGAAGTCAGAAGTAGAGTATGACCCAAGAACCGACCAGGTTTTGTCGAAAAAAGACCACAATGGAAACCTTATTGAATATTCTTATGATGAATATGGTAGAAAGAAAAAATCGGTAATTAATGGAGAACATTTAGAATCCATTGAATATTCCTTGGAAGGTTCCAATGCCATTGTCAAAAATATATCACATGCTCCGGAAGGAGATATTTGGGTAAAAACAACTACAAATCTAAAAGGGAAACAAACAAAAAAAGAATCCTCTGCAGATAACAATCAGTTGTTAGTTGAAGAGTTGGTTTTTGATGAAAAGGGTAGGGAGATAGAGCGATCAAAACCTTATTTCCAGGGGTTTGATTCGGGTAAAAGCTACATTTTTTATTATGATACCACGGAAGACTCCGAAGAAAGGCCGAAGAAAGTTATTTCTGCTACAGGAGAGGTAACAGAAATAAACTATGAACTCCATTCTACTAGTATGGTGACTAAAAATGGTTCTGAGGTCATTAAAACAGAGGAAATTGTAAATGATGCTTGGGACCGAGTGATTCGTAGAGTGACTCAAGGCGAAACCTTAAAGTATGAATTTGATTATGCGGACAGACTAACTAAAATTACCGATCCTGGAAACGGGATTACGAATATATCGTATGATATAGCTGGCAAGAAAAAGAGTTATTCCGACTCCAATTCTGGGGAAACGAGATATTTCTATAACATTGCCGGAGAACTCACTGAACAAATTGACCAAAGAGGAGTTTCCATCAAATACGAATACGACGGCCTCGGTCGTATGACAAAACAATTACCTGCCAATGAAAAAACGATCGCGTTTGAATTTGATATTGCAAACTCGATTTCTGGTTCCAATGTAATCGGAAATTTGTCAAGAGTCAGTGATCAGTCAGGTATTACAGAATATAAATATGACCATAAGGGAAATGTCATTGCGGAAAGAAGAAGTATCGACGATATTTCTATAATTTTTGAGAGAACTTATGATGACTTTGATCGAATTAAATCAGTAAAGTATCCTGATGGAACAGTCATTAAAAATTATTATAATCTAATAGGCCAAAAATCATTAGTCACCATTGATTCTCATGATGGGTCTAGTTTGAATCATACGGTTGTGAGTTATGAAGGCCCCAAAATCCAAGACAACCTAATCCAAATGGAGAGAAAAACCGGGAATGGGGTAACGACTCAAATCCATTATGATCAGAATCGAAATCGGATTCAATCCTATGTCACTCGTTTGAAAGACCAAACGGTAGAGCAGTCTGTTAAATTGGCCTATGATGTGCGAGGGAATATTCAATCTATTACAGACCTTCTCAATGAATCAAGGAATCAAGTTTTTGAATATGATCACTTAAATCGAATCATCAAAGCCAATGGAAAGTATGGCGAGGAAGTGTATACGTATGCAAAAAATGGAAATCTTTTAAAGAAAGGGGCATTCCAATATAGTTATTCTAACCCTAACCATATCCATGCAACAACCAGTGTGAATAGTCCGAATACGGGAACCATGAATTATGTATACGATTCTGTGGGTAATATGACATCCAGAAATGGAGATCAAATTCTCTACAATGCACTTGGAAAAATTGCATCCATTGATACGGAAAATGGGGATAGGTTTGATTATGATTATGAGTATTCTGGAAACCGTATCAAAAAATCATTAAAGAATGCTGGGACAACTACATACAACTTTAATAATTTATATGAAATTGTTCGCACACCCGGCCAAGGTGACAAACATACTCTTTATATTTACAGCCATGACAACGATCTCGTGTCTCAATACACAAGAACGGATGCGATTCTTAGCCAATCTGTCTCTTCTGTAAATTCTCTTTGGAACCAAACCCTTTGTACTTTGACAGATGTGGGTTGTGGACAAAGCCTTGGTTCCCTAGCTACCTATGTACTCAAAGAAATGGGAGAAAGAACCAATGTATATTCCGAGGGATATCTGTTATCTGGTCACAGAATGCTTCCTTGGGTGATTGTGTTCTTCCTGCTAGTTTACTTGGTACATAAAGGAAGAGAAAAGGGTTTAGAACCAAATACAACGCAAGTGGTTCCTGGTTTTGGATACTCTCCTTTTTTTGTTAGTATTTTTGGGAATACGAGATCGTTATTTCTTCGTTATGTGAGTGGAGGGATGTTACTGATCTTCTCATTTACAACGACTGCTGGTTGTTTCCCTTTGCTTTTTGAAGGAGCCGAGTCAGAATCGGGTGTACCCATTTGGATCTTAGGAGCGGCTTCTGTACCTGTGGACACTCCTTCTGTCGGAGGGCCTATCAATCTAGGCGGAAACAATGGCGGCTCCAGTTCTCCTGAATCTTCCCGAGTGTCAGGAATGTTTTTTTTCCATCCAGACCATTTAGGAAGTATCACCATGATCACCGATGGTCATGGAAACGCCCTTGCTGGCGGGGAAAGAGGAGGCAAGTCTCATATTAGTTATAAACCTTATGGAGAAATACTCCGAACCGATTCGTATGGTCCCGATATCGTGAAGTTCAAATACACAGGCCAAGAAGAGGACAAAGAAAGTGGGCTTTCCTATTACAAAGCCAGATACTATGATCCGATGGTAGGAAGGTTTCTGAGTAATGACGGAATGACATTTCCAAACAAACCAAACGGAATGAACCGGCAGATGTATGTGGATGGGAATCCACTGTCTAAGACGGATTATACGGGGAATGAGGTGGATGACGGAACTTTCCTTGAGTCTCAAGTATTCGTCTGGTATGTTTTTGAGAGGTATTTTAAGAATAAAATGGGTTCTTTTGCTACACCAGGTCATAATTATAGTGGGAATGGAAACAAAGATGCTTTTTCAGATTTTTTCAATAAAGATAAGAGTAAAGTTGTCTCAGCATTAGTATCTTTTTTTATTGGATTTCTTGCATACTCTGAAGCTACAAAGAGTGGATTAAGCCAGGAAGAATTATGGAGTAGAACATTATTTTTTGCATTTATAGTTGCCCCTTTGGTGCGCACTATTCCTAAAAGTCCAATGGATAAAGTCTCGCAAACACATGATGATTCAGCATCGACATCTTTATTAGAGTTTCAAGGGCCAGGTGATGACCGTCGTCATTCTCGAGGTGCTAATGAATTTGTAAAAGATAGTTTTAAGGCTTTTAGTCGGCCGAGTAAATTAAATGCGAGTGATGTTTTGACGTTTGCAATCGGTGTTCCATTATACTCTTTCTATGGTAATCTAAGAGGTATGGGGTATGACTTAAGCCGAGCCAATAAATGGAAAATCGGTGATGCTGCTGCATTTGTAGGGAAAACGGGATGTTTTGGTCCGATGGGAGTTGGTTGCGCATTTGTGGCTGATAAGAATTTCAAAACAGCCTTTTTTGTAAGAAGTGGTAGGTATAAAGCGAATTGGTTAAAAATAAAACATACTTATTTTTAAAAGGAGTCATTTTATAACTCTTGATTTTCAGTAATGAACGTGAGAAGAGAAATTAAATAATATCTCTTGAACTATTTTTTAAATTAACATCATTAATAAAGGTTCTTAACTTTTTAAGAATTTGAGGATTTTATTATAAAGCGAATTGCAAATAACTTTTCTGTAGGAAATCAAAGGTATATAAAAGAATGATAAAAAAGATTATCTGTATGGTATTTATCTTATTTACTTGCGTGTGTGCACCTGAAAAAGAAAAAAATCCAAAAGCATGCATTGAAATGGCAGCAGTAATAGAGAATTTCAATCTTAGGCATCGTAATGCATTCGAAGCAGGGCGCATTACTCAAGAAGAATATACTTCTAGAATTAATGACAACGAAAATTTGAAAATCTCCTTTTGTCTGTTGTCTTTAGTTCCGGTGGAACGAAACACTAATTTCTAAATCTTGGTTTAAATGCAGTAGGTTTTTGTATCAAGAATTTCATTTGTGAACGTTATTAGATTCTTTTATCAATTCGACCGCTTTTCGTTCCCAAGCTAATCCCCTGCGAGAGGGACATGTCAGGCTTGGTCAGACGGGAGCGAACGCGGACCCCAGAGTGGCCCGTTCCCGAGAGATAAAAAGAATGTTACCGCCAAACAGCAATGATTGTTTTTGATGTTTAAAGTTCGGGACTCGCCCCAAAGAAAATCACTCCAATTCTTCCGCTAATCTTTTCACAACCGTTTCTAAAACCATAACCCTTGCAAAGTATTTGTCATTGGCAGGGACTAGAATCCAGGGGGCTCTCGGTGCATCGGTTTTTTGAAACATTTGGTTGGCTGCTTCTTCGTAGAGAGTCCATTTGTCTCGGTTACGCCAATCTTCGTCCGTGAGTTTCCATCGTTTGAGGGGATCATTTTTTCTGGATTCAAATCGTAACAATTGTTCGTCGGAATCAATATGAAGCCAAAACTTAAGGATAATGGTTCCAAAACTCACCAACTGTTCTTCAAAAAGTAAAATTTCTTCGTAAGCGCGGGACCACTCGGATTCGGAGGCAAAACCTTCGATTCTTTCCACAAGGACACGACCATAATGAGAACGGTCAAAAATTCCAATATGACCTTTTGGGGGAATTCGGTTCCAAAATCGCCAAAGATAATGGTGTTGGATTTCTTCGGAACTTGGGGCTGCAATATTATGCACTTCAAATAGTCTTGGATCGATTTCCTGTGTTAGGCGGCGAATGGCTCCACCTTTCCCAGCAGCGTCCCAACCTTCAAAAACAAACAAAACGGGCCTGTCTTTTGCTTTGGCAAGAAATGTCAGATCGCGGATTTTGTTTTTTAATACCTTCATTTTCGTCTGGTATTCATCGGCCGTTAGTTTTTGCGATTTATCTAATTGGTTTAGATGGAGGATTCGAGTTTGTGAATCATTGGATTTCATGGGATAAGCTCCATTCCGTGATTGATTGAATGTAGGGCTTCCCGTGAATCAAATTGTAAAACTCTTTCCAGTCGTTCTATGATTGCTTCGAAAACAAGGAGTTTGGTTTCTTCTTTTTTTTCGTTATAGATGATTTGCCAAGGGGAGTCGATCGTTCGAGAAGCACTCAGGATCGAATCAAAAATTTCAAAGTAACGGTTGTAATGTTCACCTTGGTCTTTGTCAAAGGGAGAAAGTTCCCATTCCTTTTTTTTCTTTTTGGAATCTTCTAAACGTTTTTTTTGGTCCTTTTTGGAAATATGTAAGAAGAATTTGTGAACAATGACTTTATCTTTTGAGAGAATTCTTTCTGTATTTAAAATGGAAAGTAACCTCTGGTCATATTCTGCAAGTTTGATTTTTTTTTCAGATCGAAGATAGGCCAAACGACTGTAGTAAGTATTTAGATAAAATAATAATTCACCGTAACGTGGAACCACTTTCCAAAAATTCCAAAGAAAAGGATATCCTCTATCTTCCGATTGGTCTACATAAGGAGAATGAACTTTGAATTTTCTTGGATCAAGTCTTATAGTTAACGATTGTAATATGGATCCTTTCCCTGTGGAGGCAAACCCTTCGATGAGAAAGATATGAGCAATTTTCTGTTTGGAACTTTCTCTTTGTAAAAGGAAAAAACGTTCTTGGAGGTCAGTGAGATCACTTGCTGCATATTTAGGAACTTGGTTTGTGGGATGTCTCTCTAAAATCACAAATAAAAATCCTAGAAACGAATTTAAAAAAACCTAGTCTTTTTTTTAATTCTCTTAAAGACCCTACATGGGTTTTGGAAAACCCGGCCCCGTTGCTTTTGCGATATGATCTATCCCTTTCTCTTGGTTTTCATAACGAGGAATGAGATGTACATGTAAATGAGGAACTTTTTCTGCTATGGCCACAAAATACATTTTTTCTGGTTGGAATGTTTTTAAAATTTCAGTACCTTTGTGGAGGGCACGACCATAATTTTCAAAAGCCGTCGCTGTCAGGTTAAACCAGGAGTCGACATGCTCCTTATGTTCTAAATACAAATATCCTTCTAGGTTTTGGTCAGCTTTCCTAAGAACCCAATCCTCATTTTGGAAGATAATTTCTGATTTATTTTTATGCGCTTCGCAGATAGGACAGTTCATCATTCTTCCCAGTTTGGCCGATAGGTAAAGGGATGAGAATCTATTTTTTGTTTGTTTTATTCCTATCTTTGGTAAGCAGTCAAAATCTGTTTGCCCAAACGAAACTTGATTCCACAGATCCACTTACGGAAATGATGTATTCTATTTCTGACGTTGTGTTTGCAAATCCCTTCCGCAAAGAAGAAACTGAAATTCGTAAACGTGTCCTTGAATCCAATGCTGCAGAACTCCGAGACTTACGCATCCAATTGAAAAATTCCCTTCGTTCCTTAAGTCTTTCTAAATCGGACGTTCAGTCAAAAAATGCCAAGTTTCGATCTTTGGAAACTGCTTTGGAATCACTTCCGAGCCTCGGTGGTTTTCTTTGGAAAGAAGAATCAGGAACTGTTTACCAATGGGGGGACTGGTCCGATTTTTACGAAGATGGGTTTAGCAAAGAAAAACTCAGGTTGGAAGGCCAAATTCCTTCCTTTTCTTACGAAGGGGGAACTCTCTATTATTTCCTAAAAAACCCTCCTGGTTCTCTCCCTGCGGAGTTTAGTTTTCTTGGTTGGGAATCGCATTTTTATGCCTTTGGGGATGAAGGTTCACTTCGTTACACCAATGACTTTCGTTTGGATCCTTCCGAAAGGTTGGGTGACTTTCGAAAAGCCTTTGATTCAATCCGTAAAAAAATTCCCGGCTCTCAGATTGTCACAGCAAATGACCTGACCATCTTTATGATTCCCGGAAAACCAAAACCTATTTATTATATTTTCTTATTCCTTCGATTCTTTCTGATAGGGTGGACCATCCTTCTTTCGGGTTATATCATTCGTATGAGCCTTTCTTTACCAAAAAATCATTTGCCCGATGACAGCGCCCCTCTATCCTGACAATACATCTATCACCATGCCCTGGTAGTTCAACGGATAGAACATCGGTCTTCGGAACCGACAGTGGGGGTTCGATTCCCTCCTGGGGCACCAAATTTTTCTAATCCAAAAAACAAAATCCAACTAACAAACCAAAGTCGGGGATCGAACAGTTTTGTGAGCCAAATCGTTGCGACCCATAGGGAGCAATGGTTTGGACAAGCCGACCCGGATGGGAGGCGACGAACAAAGCCGTGCCTCAAAGCGTAGGCAACACAGGAAGTGTTGGCAGCGGCGAGGTCGATTCCCTGCCTTTAGGCACCAGGAAAAAACTTTTCAAATTCCTTTCTGCGAAGCTTGTATCAAATATACCAACTAATCTTTGTCATCTGAACTTGAATTCTATTTCACCGTTAAGAAGGCATCTTTCCATCAAAAATGAATCTGATCCAATGCCTTTGTGGGCGAATCCCGGACCTTATTTTTATAGAAATCTTTCTACCGCTAGGCGATTCATCATTCCTGTTTTCCGGGTCGGGCTACTTCGGGGTGCGCGTTTCGCTCCCGTCTGGCTCCGCCAGACCAAGCCCTCCATATCCCTTTCGCATCGTAGGCGAGAGATCCTTTTAAAAACAAAAGCCATTGGAATCATTGTTTCCTATCAAACTTTAATTTCTAGTATCTTACATTAGTATGTTCCGGGCAAATCCAAAGAAAAATAGATTATCATCACTTATAGTCGCTTGGTTTGAATTCCATAGAAAAAATATAATTTCCCATTCGATCTCGATAGGAATATACAAGTGTAACGTCATGATCACGAAAGAGTTTCATGTCGGGGTTTGATTTGATTGAATTCAAAATGACTGGGTATAGATTTTTTTCTAAGACCTGAATGTCAATTTCGGAAGCAGAATAGGCAATGACACTATAGTTATATTGGAAACGTTTGTTGGGAAAAACCGCGACGTTGTCCAGTCTAGTATCCTTGTCTATTGTTTGTGGGCAATTTCGATTGATATCATTAGCCGTCGATTGAAGTAAATCTTCAAAGGAGGAATTTTTGTTCCAAAAATTCGCAAATAATAGTTTGAAGCCGATCATCGATATCACAAGGGAAATGGAAAAAATCACTGTTTGTTTTTTGGTAAATGGATGGTTCATTTCTTCTCTCTCAAAACAGATATTCTAATCACAGGATTCTGTAGCCTATTCAATTCTAAAATCTAAAAATCTTCTGTAAGGTATCATTTTAATATTTAATTTCCTTGACAATAGTTTCCTAGGAAACTATATTCTTTGTATGTCCAAAAAGGAAAGTTTAGACCCTAGCCATTTAAAATCCCATATCGGATATCGTTTGCGCATCGTTTCCAATGCGGTCTCCCATTCCTTTGCAAAAAAACTTAGTTCTTTCGATGTTACTGTCGCGGAGTGGGTCATTCTTCGAGAGATGTATGCCAAAGAGGAAAATACAGCTCCGAGTACAATTGCAGAGATGACTGGACTCACGCGCGGTGCTGTTTCTAAACTGATTGATCGTCTTTTGCATAAAGGCCTTGTGACTCGAGCGGAATCTGTAGGCGATCGTCGTTACCAGGACATTCAGCTAACATCCCAAGCTACAAAACTCATTCCAAAACTATCCAAAGTGGCTGATGAAAACGACGAATCTTTTTTTTCCCGGCTTTCGAAAACCGAAAGGGAGTTTCTTATGAAAACACTCATCAAACTCGCAGAACTACATAAATTAAATACAAACCCAATTGAATAAGGAAAAAAACAATGAGCGAGCTCACAACAAAACTAACCGAAGCACAAAAATTTGCGATGTCGATTCGTCCGAAAGTAGGAGGTTTTCCAATCCTTGCCGAAGTTTTAAGGCAAGCTGGGGTTCATTTGAACCGTTGGACTTTGCCATCCTGCCAATCTGTGTATTATATGAAAGATGGGTCTGTTGTCCAACAAGGAACTCCACTTGTGAATGGTGTTTTGGAAATACCAAAATTTGACCGCGAGGCTCTCATCAAAGCACTGCGTACGGACCAAGAGGGATTCAGCACATTTCCCGAATTCTTAAAGGCAGCTTGGGAGGCAGGAGTCGTAGGATATGACGCCGATTTCACCGGTCGCAAGGTTGTTTATTATGGTGTGAACGGAGAAAGTTATTTAGAAGAATATCCTGCGGTTGTGGTGAACAGGTAACAACGATTCAAAAAAAGATATGGAATTTAGAACATTACTGATCGGTGGGGTTTTCCCCGCTCTTCTTCTCGGAATGGGAACCGTTATCATGAAATTAAGTCTACGTGCTGGAATTAGTTTGCCAATCTATTTGGTATGCGTTGGATTCTCCATTTTCTGTTACGGAGCCTTTTTTGCTTTCCAAAGTGGAATGAAAGAGGTCACTCTAAGCGGTGGGTTCTTTGCTTTTCTTATGGGGATTACTTGGTCAACGGCGATCTATTGTATGAGTTATGGTATTTCTGTTTTGAAATTACCCGTATCTGTCATAGCACCTCTCACAAATTCCAATGCAATAATCGCTGTTATCCTAGGAGCGATCGTTTTTTCAGAATGGAAGGATCTAAATTTTGTAAAAGTTTTGATTGGCACTTTTCTAATTGTTACCGGTGGAGTCGTTGTTTCTCGTTCATAACAATCAAATAGTCTTTAATCCTTTGCGACAATATTATGAAAGTCGGTACAAGTTTGCCCAACTTACTTTACTTATATGGCCTTTGTTTGATCTGAAATGTATAGGTTCTGTCATCAGAATGAACCAACACCTGAGCATAAAATCCTAAATCAAGTGCTCGAAATTTGGAGCGAAAGAACGAAGCCTCCTCATCAAAGATTTCTTTACGGCAATCCGGAACGAGTTCTTTCCATTTTTGTTTAGAAACAGAATGATATAGAAACCCGTTGGCCCTTCCGGGAATGGTTCTCGTTTCCCATTCGATCTTTTCTTGAAAACAGAGGAGCCCTTGTTTGGTTTGGATGCGAAATTCAGAAGTCCAGTTTGGATTTGGAAACTTCGCTTCGGTTTTTGTATTATTCTCAATGAACAAAAAATAACCTTGGAACTTTTCATCTTCTTCCCTGGACAAACTTAAGTATACGGGGTAACCATCTACAATCTGTTTGTCGGACTGAGTTCTGTTTTGGAAACTACCAGGGTTTAGTGCGCGAAACCCTATATAAAAAATAAGGATTACAAGAACTAAATCAATGAGGATGACAATTTGCCTCCACCTGATTTTTTTATTTTTATCACCGATTTGTTTTAGATAATCACGAAATTCTTCCGGCGAACGTGAGTGGTAACCTTTTCCCATCTAAATTAGCTCCACTAAAGATTTTAGAATTTGATGGGCCGAAGGGTAGGGCTCTTCCGATTGTTTGGAATGGTCGAGTAAGGACAGTGCCAAAAGGACGGACTCTGGAATGGACAAATCCAAACTCAAATATCTGGCAAGGATCCCTGAAAGCAGATCTCCCGTTCCCATCACTGCTAGTTTCGGATTGGGAGATTCCCATACATAAGAAGAACCATCGGGACAAACAAGAAGACTCACAAAAGATTTGAGTAGTACATATACATTGTTTTTGGGACAATATTCGATTAAAGTATCAAAGGCTTCTTGAACCGAGTTATGAGTTTTCCCAGTCATTCGATTTAGTTCTCCCACATGAGGAGTGAGAAGGATTTGGTTCCCTTGGGGAAGTGGATTTCCTTTTGTCGGGATGGCACCAGCATCCAAGACCAAACGAAGCCCCTCTGGGACTTCCCATCCACTCAAATCATTTGGGTATTGAGTCAGCCCTGGACCCACGACCAAAGTCTTTGTTTTCTTTAAAAACGGGTCCTCTAGAGTTTCGGCGAGAGAACTTGTTTTTGCCATTTTGGAAAGATCTTCTCCCAGAACAAACGAGCTGATTTTTAAAGAAGGGGAGGAGATTTTGCTAATCCCACCACCGAGCTTAGAGAAGGACTGTTCGGAAAGAAGAATGGCACCTTCCATTCCATCTGACCCTCCATAAAATAGGGCAGATCCTGCACTGTATTTATGATCTTGATTCTTCCGTTTGATGACAGAGATTGCCGTTTCCGGATCGGCCTCTAAATAATATCGTTTAGAAAATGTAACATCATTTAAATGAGTTCGAACGGGGAATCCAATCGATTCATAGTATCTGGGAATGATGGAATCTTTTTCATAAATAAAACCCACGTTTTCCCATTTCCTAGTTCCCAGTTCTTCGATGGAATCGGCATAAACAAAACTATTTTCTTCGTTTTCACCCTTGCCAAGGGCGTAAGGGTTCCAACCACTTGCTGTATCCAGTGATAACCGGTAAAAAAATACATCGGAATCATTGACGGTATCGATCAGTTCCTTTAATTCCGGGGAAAGTTTGTTTTGAAATCCTGTTCCTAGTAGAGCGTCTACGAGAAGGACTGAATCTTCTTCTGCCTCTTCCCATTCATTATAAAAGTCATCAATGGTTCCGATGACCCCGAGTGTTTTCGCAACTAAAGATTCGTAAAACTTCCCCGCATCGGTTTTGTTTGGTGAGGTTGCAAAACAACGAACGCCATACCCTTCTTGAAAGAGAGTGTGAGCCAGTGCATATCCATCCCCACCATTCCCCCCGCTTCCACAAAGAATCCAAATGGATTCTGCAGTTTTCCACAAATCTTCATTGGCATGGAAAACAGAAAGGGCAGCCATTCCCATTAGGGTTTCTTCATGAAACCCTAATTCTTTTATGGCAAGAGAATCAATTGCCTTTGATTCTTGGTTGGTGAATAGGGGGTAACTTTTCATTTAAATCCAACGATAGACTTCGAGGGCCCCTGCTCGAATTCGAATGGAATAAATATTATCAAATGCATCTGTATAAGTTTCACGCCACTGGCCACGAGGATTGGAAAAAGGAATCCTTTTGTTATTGATATGGTTTCCTTCTTTGTCATGAACTTGGAGTCTTGCTGAGTTTCCACCGTCTTCTGTTTCCCAAATATAAAATTCTCCATTGTTGCGAATGGAAAATAAAATCTCGGATGGGTCTTGGATTTCTTTCAACATTTGAGAACTTTTAGAATCAAAAACAAAACGAAAGATCCTTCGGAACTTAAACCGTTTGTCTTTTTTGGAATAATAACTAAAAGATCCAAGAACATATTCCCCTTCCGGATGCGGGAGGAGTTTATCTAAGGTGATATCATATTCTTTTGCATCATTACTCGCAAAAACATCGAGTCCCGATTCTTTTAGATTCCCTTTGAGTTCTCCTTCTTCAAAATAAGAAAGTCGCATTTCCTCTGCAATGCGGTGGTAAACAAATAACTTTTCTCCTTCACCCGGAAGGATGAATTCAATATAACGAAAAGGTTCGGAGTTCTTTCCGGAAGCCCCTAACATAAATTTCACGACACCTTTTTGAGAAATTTGTACAAGAAAAGACGGAAGGACGGTTGTCCCTTGTGTCGAAAAGGCACCGCTATAAGTTTTGTATAAATTTTCTTGCCCTTGGGGAAGTTCCATCCCTTTGGTAGAAATTCGATTTTGTACAATGAGGTCACCATCTTCATTCATGGCTACAATCCCAATCCCGCCAAAACGAAACGGATAATGAGGAATTCCGGAAATGGATTTGAAATCAGGATTTCCGAGAGTGGCATCCAACCTTCCATTTCTATCAAAAAGTTTGATTACGGCTTGTTTATTATCCGCCATTGCGCTAATATTGGAAGAGTTGGGAATGGTGAGTGGAACGTTGGTCAGTACTTGGTTGACCACCACACCTTCGAAACTCTCGTTGGTTTGCCCTAGTGGGATACGGAAAAGGATTTCTTCTTTTAGATTCTCAACTCGGAAACGAAGGCAGGAAACTGAAAAAGCGAGGGTGAGGATGAGATAAAGTGTTCGCATGGTGCAACATCCATTCCCTAATTTTTTATTTACAGGACAACTCGCTTTTCCTAGCTTGACAGTAGACATGTTAAATTTTAGCATGAGCTGGGTCTCTTATACGGATTCCTTTGGGAATCTTTTGGAAATGGTTTGGTATATACCGAGGAAAACATCAGAGAACTTATTTTACGTGTTCTCGCTCCACCTCTAGCGCTTTTTTCGCTCCAAGTACAGAATCGGAAAAACCACGCCCTCATTGAGATTGAACTGGATCATCTTACAGACAAAACTGGCTCTGCTAGTTTAGAAGACTGTGAGACTGTGTCTAGGAGACTCAAAGAGGAGCTGGATCTTTGGGGAGAGGAATTTGATTTCACTCTCCAAGTCTCCTCCGCGGGAGCAGAACGTGTTTTGCGTCTGCCGGAGGATTTAAGTCGTTTCCAAGGACTTCTAGCCAAACTAGAAGTGCCGCTGGAAGCAGGGAAATGGGACAAACGATTGTATCGTTTGGGACCGGTTTCGGGGGATTCAGTTGAGCTTACGCTTTACGATCGTAAAACTCGACACAAAAAGAACCAAAAATCGGTATCTATGCCCATCGCAGAAATACGAAAGGGAAATTTGTATTTAGAAATTTAAGACTATGGCGACAAAACAAGCAACGAAAGAAACTGGGCTATTCGAAGCCATCCAACAATTCTGTCAGGACAAATCTCTTGATAGAGAACTCGTACTCGGTGTCATCCGAGACTCACTCCTTGCGGCCTATCGCAAAAAAGTCGGATTGGAAGCTGAGACAGATGACCGCTGCCAAGTGGACTTTGGATCCGACAACAAAAACGAAATCATCATCTCTGTCCTCCGCGATGTAGTGGAAGACAAAACGACAAACCCTCTCGAGATTTCTTTGGAAGAAGCAACGAAATTGGATCCTTCTGCAAAAGTGGGAACTCAAATCCGAGTGTTTGAAAAACCACAAGACCTCTCCCGAGTTCTTTCCAGCCAAGCCAAACAAATGGTTTTCCAACGCCTCCGCGATATGGAAAAGGATTTACTCTACCAAGAGTATAAATCCAAAGAGGGAGAACTCACTCACGGGTATTTCCAACGTTGGAAAAAAGACATCATGTCCATCGACCTGGGTAAGGTAGAAGGGATCATGTTGAAGAAAGACCAAAACCCTGGGGAAAAATACCGCCAAGGGGATCGTCTGAAAGCCATTATCTCTCGTGTAGAACTCAGACCCCGCGAACCAATGCCTGTCATCACACTCTCTCGTGCTTCGGGTGACTTTGTGAAAAAACTTTTCGAGATGGAAATCCCTGAAGTTTATGATGGGATTGTGGAAATTCGAGATGTCGCTCGTATCCCATCTTACAGAACTAAGGTGGTTGTCACTACTAGTAAATCCGACGTAGACCCCGTTGGTGCTTGTGTGGGTATGAAGGGAGTTCGAATCCAAGCCATCGTTCGCGAACTTGGAAACGAAAGGATCGATATCGTTTTACATTCTGATGAACCAAGTGTGTTCATTGCTAACGCAATCTCTCCAGCCAAACCAGTAGAAGTGCATGTGGATAGAAAGAGGGGAGATGCTCTTGTCATCGTTCCCGATGAATCTCTTTCCCTTGCCATCGGAATCAACGGATCCAACGTAAAACTTGTTTCCCAACTTTCCGGTTTTAAAATCGATATTAAAACTGTATCCCAATACAACCAGGAACTTGCTTCGCCGGAAGCTCGCGAAAAACTGGATCGACTCTTCAATGCCCAACAAGAGGCAATGGAAGAATCAGAAGACAATTATGATGCAGAAGGTGCTGACGAGGAAGAAGAGGATTCTGGATACACTCCACTTTCCGAAGTTCCCGGACTCACTCCTAGGATCGTTGGTCTTCTCGAAGCCGGCGGGATCAAAAACGTGGAAACCCTTCTTGAGTTCAGCCAAGAGGAACTCTCGAAAATTTCCGGAGTCGGGAAAACGACAGCAGAACAGATTTTACGTCTGCTTCGTGAATCCATCGAGTGGGTAGAAGAGGGTTAAGTTTTAAGGCATACTATGGAAGAGCAAAAATCGATTAAAGAAACCCTCCAGCAGGGAGCCAGCGGTGACAAAACGAAGAAAAAGCTTGTCATCAAAAAGAAAGCGGCACCTGCAGATGAGAAAAAAGAATCCAGTCCAAGTGCCCAAAGCGCAGAACCAGTGAAAGCTACTTCTGCTCCTTCGTCGGACAAAAAAAAGGATTTGAATGAACTCATTCGTGAGGAAGCCAAAAGACAGGGACTTGGTTCCGGTCCACAAGCTCCTTCCCAAGCATCACCGATTGTGTCCAGACCCGAAAGGAAACCGGAACCACAACCAGAAAGAGAGAGACCTCCTATGGATCGCAAGCCCGAATCCATCCTCTCTGGTGATACTTCTTCTCCTAACTACCGTTCTGGTGGTGGCCAAGGCCAAGGAGGAGGAAACCAAGGTTATTTTAGAAAAGAAGATCGTAATCCGATTGTATCTAGGCCCACAAGCCCACGCCCACAAAGGCAAGATGGCCAAGGTGGCGGTGGATACCAAGGGAATCGTGGGCCCGGCCAAGGTGGCGGTGGATACCAAGGGAATCGTGGGCCTGGTCAAGGTGGCGGTGGATACCAAGGAAATCGTGGACCCGGCCAAGGCGGTGGTGGTTACCAAGGAAATCGCGGACCCGGCCAAGGTGGTGGCGGATACCAAGGAAATCGTGGACCCGGCCAAGGTGGTGGCGGATACCAAGGAAATCGTGGACCAGGCCAAGGTGGCGGTGGATACCAAGGGAATCGTGGTGCTCGTCCCATCGGTCAAGGTGGACCAGGTGGTGCAGGAAGACCTCCTGGAGATGCTCCGTTTGGTGCACCCGGTGGACTCCCTGGAGCAGGCGGTGCCAGTGGCGCTAAAAAGAAAGTCTTTGATAAAGAAAAAGGCGGAAGAGAAGAAAACGAAAACACAAAGTTTTTCAAACAATCTTTCCGTAAACAAAAGGCACAGGCGGCAGCACTTGCGGCTGTTCCTAAAGAAATCTCCATTTTGGAAAACATCCAAGTGGGAGAGATCGCTAAAAAACTGAATTTAAAACCTGGTGAAGTCATCAGCAAACTCATGAAAATGGGGATGATGGTCACCATCAATAATGTGATCGATGCAGAAACAGCATCGATCTTAGCAGATGATTACGGCTGTAAGGTGAAGATTGTTTCCCTTTACGATGAAACTGTCATTGAAGAAGAAAAGGATGCACCAGAGGATTACATCACTCGTCCTCCAGTCGTTACGATTATGGGTCACGTGGATCATGGTAAAACCAAACTTTTGGATACCATTCGTTCTTCACGAGTGGCAGAAGGTGAGTCTGGTGGAATCACTCAACATATTGGTGCTTACCAAGTAGAAACGGAACGTGGAAAGATTGCCTTCCTCGATACACCGGGTCACGAGGCCTTTACTTCCATGAGAGCACGTGGTGCTTCCGTTACAGACATTGTTGTGCTTGTTGTTGCTGCTGACGATGGGGTGATGCCTCAAACGATTGAAGCGATCAACCACGCCAAAGAAGCAGAAGTACCAATCATTGTTGCGGTAAACAAAATTGATTTACCGGCCGCTAACCCGGAGAAGGTGAGACAAGAACTTTCTAACTACGGATTACAACCAGAAGAATGGGGTGGAACAACCATCTTCTGTGAGATCTCTGCAAAAAATAATATTGGAATTGATAAACTTCTCGAGATGCTTCTCATCCAAGCAGAACTTCTCGATCACAAAGCCAATCCAAAACGAAAAGCCAAAGGAACGATTGTGGAAGCAAAACTCGATCCAGGTCGTGGAGCTGTGGCAACGGTTCTCATCCAAAACGGAACACTTCGTGTTGGTGATGCTTTTGTTGCGGGAGTTCACGCGGGTCGTGTGCGAGCGATGTATGATGACCTTGGTCATTCCATCCGAGAAGCTGGCCCATCCTTTCCTGCGCTTGTGACTGGACTTGATGGGGTACCTGATGCAGGGGCTCCATTTGATGTGGTGATCGATGATAAAGAAGCACGTTCTATTTCTCATAGCCGTCAAGAGTATGAGAGACTGGGTCAGTCGAAAAATGCTGCCACTCGTGTGACTCTCGACAATATGAGTGAGATCATCAAACAAGGTGCTCTCAAAGAACTCAAAGTCATCATCAAAGCGGACGTTCGCGGATCTACAGAAGCGGTAAAAGAAGCATTGGAAAAACTTTCCACTGCTGATGTTCGCCTCAATGTAATCCATGCGGGAACGGGTGCGATTGTTGACTCTGATATCATTTTGGCATCAGCATCCAATGCAATTGTGATTGGTTTCCACACTCGTGCGAATCCGAAAACAGTTTCTCTTGCGGAGAAAGAAAAAGTAGAAATTAAATACTATAGTATCATCTACGATGTGGTCAACGAGGTGAAAGCTTCCATGGAAGGAATGCTCGAACCGGAAAAAGTAGAAAACGTAATCGGTAAGGTAGAAATCCGAGACGTATTCAAAATTTCTAAAGTGGGTAACATTGCAGGTTGTATGGTGAAATCCGGTAAGGTCACTAAACAAGCTCACGTTCGGGTCATCTCGAGCGAGTCTGGTGAAATCACTTGGGAAGGTAAGATCAAAAACCTCAAACGTATGAAAGACGATGTGGCAGATGTTCTCACTGGATTTGAGTGCGGTATCTTACTCGATGGTTTCAACGACTTCTCTGTGGGTGATGAAATCGAAGCATACGAGATTCGAGAGATTGCTCGTAAACTCTAAGGCGGCCTAAATGAATCCCATTCGAATGAAAAAACTCGAATCGGAGATCATTCGCCTTATCTCCTCGGCAATTTTGGAAGGCAAGGTAAAAGACCCTCGGGTCTTTTTACCGAGTTTCCATCGGATTGAGATCAGCGAAGATCTCAAGTATGCGAAAGTATATTTCACTGCTCTTTGTAATAACAACGAACGAAAAAAACTCACACAAGGCCTTGTTTCTTGTGCGGGATTTCTTTCTTCTCTTGTGGGTAAAAACCTCCACCTGCACACAAATCCCAAATTCAGTTTTGTCTGGGATAATAACTATATCAAAAGTTTGGATGTGATTCGTCTGATTGATGAATCGGCCCCTAAAACTTTATTTGAAGAACTACATCCCAGTGAATCCGATGAGGAATCAGAATCCGATAGCGATACAGATGAAGATTCAAATTCGGAATCCGATTCGCATAAATAGCCTGATTAAAAGGAATCATCATACCATAAGTTCACCTTCCGCAAAGTTCGTTTTGTGGGTAGACAGGGCCGTCAAAGGTAACAAAAGATTCGATCTTATAGATATGGGTGATCCAACTATGAACCTCGCTTGCACTGAATATTTCTTAGGTAACTGGTCCTATGTCTAAACCCTATCACTCTGGATTTTTATTTGTCTACAAACCTCCAGGGATCACGAGTTCCGATTTAGTTCTCAAAACCAAACGGATCTTAGGTCAAAAATCTGTGGGTCATACAGGAACTCTCGACCGATTTGCCGAAGGATTACTCATTCTCCCTTGCGGTGACTATACTGCTTTCTCTCAAGTGTTTCTTGGAAAAGATAAATCTTACTTCGCAGAAGTAGTGGTAGGACTAAAGACCGATTCTGGGGATCCGGACGGAGTGGTCGAAGTTGATACCCGAGAAACCATCTCTTCTCGTTGGGAATCCGAGTTTCCGATGGAACGATTGGAAGAGGAACTGGGAAACCTCACTCGTCTCACTTCCCAAAAAGCCCCCAAAATTTCTGCTTTAAAAGTCGGCGGAAAACGCCAGTCGGATTTAGTCCGGGAAGGCTCGCCCGTGGAAGAAAAGGAAAGACCCATATCCATTTACAAAGTAGAGGACATCCAAAAGACAAACCAAGGTTTTTCGTTCCGGATCCATGTCAGTTCGGGAACGTACATCCGAAAAATTGTTTTGGATCTATCTGAGAAATGGGGGATCCCTCTTTCTCTCGGACGACTAGTTCGCGAGTCCATTGGGGAATACGATTTGAAAGGGGTAAAACCCTTGGGCGAAATTTCCCACTTTGATTTACGAAATTGGAAAGAGGTATTTCCTCTTCCCATTCGGACTGTAGACGAAGCTGAAAAAAAGGCGGTCATCCACGGCGGGTACATCTGGGACAAACTCCCTAAGGCAGAAGAAAACGGGTTTTATATCCTAGACTCCGACGAAACGACAATCCTTGCTTGGTGTTCTTACGAAGGAAAACCGGAGCATATTCCTTACCGGTACAGAAAAGTATTTTTTGACCCCGGATCAAAAATTATGTTTTCTAAATGAGTCCTTCTTAAAATCTGGACACCAGTATGATCACAAAAGAACAAAAACAGCAGATCATTGCTACATTCGGTAGCAAACCAAACGACACAGGTTCTGCAGAAGTACAAATCGCTCTTCTCGACTCTCGAATCAAAGACCTTACTGAGCATTTCAAAGCGAATAAGAAGGACTTTCACTCTCGCCGCGGTCTAATCGCATTGGTGAACCAGAGAAAGAGTTTGTTGGAATACCTTAAAAGATCCAACGTAGAAAGTTATAAAAAGCTGATTGAAAAACTCGGCCTTAGGAAGTAATTCCTATGGCTACAGAGTTTACTGGTTCTTGGGGTAGAGACTCTATCACCATTGAGACCGGCAAGTGGGCGAAACAAGCGCACGGGTCGGTTGTATACAAAACCGGAAATTTGGTTCTCCTTGCCACTGTTTGTGCTGCAGACGAACCAAAAGATGGACAAGATTTTTTCCCACTCACTTGCGAATATTCTGAAAAAGCCTACTCAGTAGGACGTTTTCCTGGTGGATACTTCAAACGCGAAGCAAAACCCGCAGAACACGAAGTATTACTTTCTCGAATTATCGACAGACCCATTCGCCCTATGTTCCCAGAAGGATACTTCTCGGAAGTCCAACTTCTTGTACAAGTATTATCTGCAGACAAACAAGTATCTGTCCAAGGCCATGCGATTAACGCAGCTTCGGCGGCTCTTTCTGTTTCTCCTATTCCATTTGCAGGCCCAATTGCCGGTGCTCGTATTGGTCGTATTAATGGAGAATTTGTTCTCAACCCAACCAATGAAGAAATTACAAAATCTGATTTGGATTTGGTAGTTGCGGGAACCAAAGACGCCATTGTGATGATCGAAGGGGAAGCAAACGAAATTTCCAAAGAAGATATGATGGCTGCACTTCGTTTTGCCCAAGAACAACTGAAAGTTGCTGTGGCAATGCAAGAAGAATTAGCAAAGAAAAATGGAACGGTAAAAAAGGAAGTTGTTTTAAAAGCTCCAGACAAAGACCTCCATCAAAAAATTCGTGACTTTGCTTATGACCGTTTGGCTGCTGCAAACAAAAATGCAGACAAAGCAAAACGTAATGACGATATCAAAGCCATTAATAAAGAAACTGTAGAACATTTTAAAACTCTACTTGCTCCAGAAGACAAATCAAAAGACATCAAACATTTCCTACATGAATTAGAATACGAAGTGGTCCGCGAACTCGTGCTTGGCGAAGGAATTCGTTTTGACGGTCGTAAAACCAATGAAATTCGTCAAATTTCTTGTGAGATTGATGTCCTTCCTGGACCGCATGGTTCGGCTGTGTTTACGAGAGGACAAACTCAATCTTTGGGTGTGATGACTCTTGGAACTACTTCCGACAACCAAAGATACGAAACTTTGGAAGGTTCGAAAGAAAAGAACTTTATGTTGCACTATAATTTCCCTGCATTCTCTGTCGGGGAAGTAAGACGTAACTCTGGTCCAGGTCGTCGTGAAATTGGTCACGGAAATCTAGCAGAACGCGCGATTAAAAAAGTCCTCCCAACACAAGCTGACTTTCCTTATGTGATTCGAATTGTTTCTGAAATTTTAGAATCCAATGGATCTTCGTCTATGGCTTCCGTTTGTTCGGGAACCTTAGCCCTTATGGCTGGTGGAGTTCCGATTTCAAACCCAGTGTCTGGAATTGCAATGGGACTTTTCAGTGATGAAAAAGGCCGGTTTGCCGTTCTTTCTGACATTGCTGGAATTGAAGACCACTTTGGTGATATGGACTTCAAACTAGCAGGAACCAAAAAAGGAATCACAGCTTTCCAAATGGACCTCAAAGTCAATGGACTTGGTTTGGAAGTTTTACAAAAAGCCATCGAACAAGCCGAAGTAGGTCGTGACCATATCCTCGGAGAAATGAACAAATCCATTTCCTCTGTGAAAGGTAATTTGAGTCTTAATGCCCCACGCATCACTCTCAAACAAATTCCTAAAGATCGAATTGGTGAACTCATTGGTCCTGGTGGTAAAATGATCCGAGCGATCATCGAACAATCAGGATCGGAAATTTCTGTGGATGATACAGGAAAGGTAACCATTGCCTCTCCAAGTGAAACGTCAAAAGAAAAAGCCATTGCCATGATTGATGGAATCTTTGAAGAGATCGAAGTAGGAAAAATCTACGAAGGTGTCATCAAACGAATTGCTGACTTTGGTGCTTTTGTGGAAATTTTGCCAGGTAAAGAAGGACTCTGCCATATCTCTAAACTAGATGTGAAACGAGTGCAATCTGTTCGTGATATTGTTTCCGAAGGGGACAAAATCCAGGTGAAGGTAATTTCCGTTGATAAAATGGGAAAAATTGACCTTTCCCGTAAGGATGTTCTTTTAGACAACTAAACAGTCCCCAAACGACTGTTTGGGGGGAGTGACCAAATGGCATCCGTCATTGAATGCAAACGAACCGTACTGCCAAATGGCCTTACGGTTCTCTTCCAATCTATGAAACACGCATCTTCTATGGGGGTGGGTGTTTTTTTGAAACAGGGCAGTCTTGCCGAAACCAATTCTGAACATGGATACTTCCATTTTTTAGAGCATATGCTCTTTAAAGACACTGTGAATCGAACGAGTAAAGAAATTGCTGAATCGATTGAACGTGTGGGTGGTATCTTAAATGGTTCTACTGGACGTGAATACACACAGTATTATGTAGTTGCGATCAAAGACCAAGCCGAACTTGCCTTCGATATCCTTTCCGATATGTTATTTCGACCACTGTTTCGTAAGGAAGACATCCATGTCGAAAAAGGTGTCATCATGGAAGAAATGCGTTCCTATGAAGATGCTCCTGATGATTTTGTTTATGATTATTACTTTCGTAATATTTTTGGAAAGTCACCTTACGGCCGTGATATCATTGGAACAAAAAGATCAGTCACCGGAGTGAGTGAAAAATCCATTCGCACTTTTTTTGAAAAACATTATTTTCCAAAAAATATGGTGATTTCCGTTTCTGGAAATTTCACTTGGGAAAAGATTTTAGATCTTACAAATAAATACTTCTCTTTTGAAAATCCTGCGGGCAAAAATCCTACAGAGCTTATCATTCCATCACCTAAAAAAAGTTATTCGAAACATTTGGAACGTCGTAAAATCGAACAGTTTCATATTATGCTTGGGGTGAATGGAAACCAGAGGGATTACCGAACTGTCACTGTGACTCAACTCATTTCTACCATCCTTGGTGGGGGTATGGCATCTCGGCTTTTCCAAAACATCCGTGAAAAAGAAGGCCTTTGTTATAGCATTTATAGTTTTCCTTCTTATTACAAAACCACAGGGCTTTTTTCGATTTCATCCGCCACTTCCAAAGAAAAAGCGGCTCGTTGTGTGGAGCTCATTCTAAAAGAACTAGAATCCATTTCTAAAAATGGATTCTCCAAATCAGAGTTAGCGGATGCAAAATCCAACCAAATGGGTTCGATTGCGATTGGTTATGAACTCCCAGAAAACCGAATGAATAATATTGGTCTTCAGGAAATCTATTACGGAAAGTATTTCTCTTTGGAAGACAGGATGAAGTCAATCAAGTCGGTCACCTTAGAGGAAATCAATGAAACCGCCAAACAACTCTTTGATCTAAAAAAAGTGCATTTGTCCTGTGTGGGTGATATGTCGGAAAGCCAATTCTCGAAAATTCCCGTTCAGTTATAATTTTATGAAACCTCCAATTGTATCTCTCCAAATTTTAAAACCAGGGGCAGTGATCCCTGAATACAAAACATCCGGTTCTGCCGGAATGGACCTTGCGGCCTGCCTTGACAAAGATCTAGTTTTGCCGAAAGGCGAAGTGGTTTTTGTTCCGACTGGCCTTGCGATGAGTATCCCCGATGGGTATGAAGGGCAAATCCGACCAAGAAGTGGATTTTCTACCAAGAATCGCATCCTTATGCCCAATAGTCCTGGAACCATCGATTCTGATTACCGGGGGGAGATCCTCATCCCTCTTTTGAATTTGAGCGGGGCAGACTTTGTTTTGGAACCGGGAACTCGGGTGGCTCAGATTGTGTTCCAAGCGGTGGGCCAGCTTTCCCTCCAGGTGGTGACAGAACTGTCGGTCACGGAAAGGGGAACGGGTGGGTTCGGAAGCACAGGAAAATAAGACATAAACAGAAAAAAAGACACTTAGCTTTTTTCGAACTCTACCGATAGAAAGCTGTAGAGGTGCCTTTTTATGATGCGATCCCTTTGGACCGGTGCGACCGGGATGATTGCCCAACAATTCCACATTGATACCGTTGCCAATAACCTTGCCAACGTAAACACAACTGGTTTTAAAAAGAACCGTGTGGATTTTGAAGATTTAGTTTACCAACACCAAGTACTTGCGGGAACACCAGCCACCTCTGTTTCCGAAATTCCTACTGGTGTGAATGTGGGTCATGGAGTAAAGGTCGCCGCCACACAGAAGTTATTTGAAATCGGATCTTTCCAAGCCACAGGAAATAAACTGGATCTTGCCCTTACCGGTGAGATGGCATTTTTTAAAATCCAAATGCCCGATGGAACCTTCTCGTATTCACGAGACGGATCTTTTAAAATCGACTCGAACCAACAAGTCGTTACCTCTAACGGATATTTGTTGGAACCGCCGATCATCCTTCCTGAAAATGCCATCCTCAATACGTTAATGGTTTCCGAAGAAGGGGAAGTCACAGTAAAAATCGGAAATGACATTCGTCCGACGACCATTGGACAGTTGGAACTATACCGATTTGTAAACCCAGCCGGCCTCCAAGCCGTAGGGAAAAACTTATTTAGAGAAACTGTGGCTTCTGGTCCTGAAATTCCTGGAATGCCTTCCCAAGAAGGATATGGAAGTGTCCTCCAAGGTTTTCTTGAAATGAGTAACGTAAAAATCGTAGAAGAGATGGTGAATATGATTGTGGCTCAAAGGGCCTACGAATCCAATTCAAAAACCATCCAAACCTCGGATAACATGCTTTCTACGGCCATTGGACTCAAACGTTAATGAAACTTAGGTTTCTAATCCTTTTTAGTTTGGTTTTTTCTTTGTCTCTTATGGCAAAGGAAAAGGAGAATCGTCTCTATCTAAAACCCAAAACCATTGTGGGTGGTAGTGAGATCCGTTTGTCCGATTTTACGAACTGGAAAGGAAACTGGAACCCTGTTTTGTTTCAAAATCTGAATTCACCTCTTCTATTAGAACCGGAAACATTAAAAGAATCACTGAATTCTCGTTATCGAAAAGAAACGGGAGAAGAAGTTGCCTTCGAAGTGATGGGAAAAGAGGGGATTCTACTCCCCAAAACTGACATTGTTTCTAAAAAAGAATTGGAACGATCTCTTTGGAAAGATTTGAAAGAATCTGTTGGATCCACTCTCGGAGATGAGGGGGAATCCTTTCGATTGAGTTCAGAAAAAGAATCCATTCAAAGCATTACGGGCACAAAACTTGTGTGGAGAAATACGGGTCGCACCCTCCATGCAGGAAAACGTCTTTTTCCATTGGATTATTATTTTGAAGGGAGGATGGTGCATTCGGAATCCGTTCCTTTTCTCATTGAAGAAAAGAAAAAAGCCTATTTTACCACAAAAGAAATTCCATCCAAATCCGTGTTAACTGAGGATGATATAGAAATTCGATCTTTTTTTACTGCTGACCATAACAGAGAATATATAGAAGAAAACCCTGTTGGTAAAACGGCTCTCGGTGTTTTGGGTGCAGACATGGCCATTGAAAAAAAACAAGTAAGGACTCTTCATACCATTGAAAGAGGACAAGAAGTGCAACTTGTGTATACTGCTGGTAACCTTTTATTAAAGATCAAAACAAGGGCTCTCGCTTCAGGAAATAGAGGGGATGAAATCCCTGTTCTCAACTTAGCATCGCAAAAAATCATCAGAGCTCGTGTACAAAATGAAGGGATTTGCCTTCTGGAAGAGATTTAAATATTTATGAAACCAAAGATTCATATAGATTCAAAATTAAATTCTCATTCAAATTTAAGTAATGAAGTAGAGGGAAAAAGAAAATCCAACATGAACGTGTCATTTGGCAAAAAATTTCTCATCACCTTTTTTGAGTTAGTGGTCATTGGTATTTTTGCTCTGACGGGTCTCACCTTTCTTTCTGCAGATTCCTTATGGAAAGACAAAGATCCGTATTCTTATCCTAAAACCATCCAACCGGGAACCGTGGTAAAGGTGGTTTTAAAAAACGGGCTTCGCGTGGAATATGAATCGGAATACAAAGCTACCTTTGATAATGATATCAAGACTGTTCCGGATAAAAAGTTAGTTCCTGACCTACCGGCTTATAACTCCAATTCCACATATATGAGATCCAAAGTGGGAAAGTCAAAATCTCAAGGGAAAGTTGTCGGGGTGATGGCGGTTCTTGTGACAGGGATTGATCCTGGAACGGGAAATTTGGAACTAGAAGGCAGTAAGGTTTTTAACTTATCTGAAGAAAGAATTAACCTTCGTTTATCGGGAACGATTTCTCCGGAAGATCTTGATAAAAACCGTTTTATTTCCAGTGATTTAATTGTCAACTTGCGTGTGGAATACCAAGGAACTTTGAATCCGAAAGAACTGACAAATCCGAATGTCCAAATGAAACGAATCACAAATCCCGACGGAAGCGTAACCGAAAAAGCAGAACTGTCAGAATCAGAAAAACAAGAAATCATTTTAAAGAATATCAAACGACTCTTAGGTGAAAGTGAGTAATTAAAAATGGGTTTTATGAATAGAAATTTATCCTACCTAGAGTTTAAAATGGAAGTTTCCCTTTATTTTAGAAAACCTCTTGTGGCACTAGTTGTTTTTTTCTTTGCCACACTCCCTAGTTTTGCTGTGGAAACAAGGCTCAAGGATTTAGTCAGGATTGATGCTGTACGTGAAAACCAACTCACTGGGTTTGGACTTGTGGTGGGACTAAACGGAACAGGAGACACAAAAAATCCGCTCACGGAAGAAGCCTTACAAAATTATTTATCTGGTCTTGGTGTGAATACCAAAAAGAACTTGAGAGATGCTAAAAATACAGCTTCTGTTCTCATCACAGCCAATGTTCCAGTGAATTTAAGGGAAGGAGATAAGATAGACATTCTTGTTTCCTCATTGGGAGATGCTCGTTCTTTAGAGGGTGGTGTTTTATTACAGTCTCCATTGAAGGCTGGAAACGGAGAAATCATTGCTGTGGCTTCCGGCGTACTCGTGTTTGGTGGAAAAGAGAAAAAACGAGGTGGAGCTGATAAAAAATCGGGCTCGAACACGGCTCTTGTCCCCATGGGTGCGATTTTAGAAAAATCGGTTCCCAATGCCCCAGTCACAAAATCGGTGAAACTCACCTTATTAGAAAAAGATTATACTACTATGGGTGCCATTGTGGACGCCATCACTTCGGAACTGGCGGTGGTTCCGGAAGTGGTTTCTCCAACGGAAGTGCTTGTCCCTTTGCCATTAAAACCGAATGGTCAGAATGCTGCTGGAGAACTTGTCACAGGGGAACCTAAATTAGATTTAAATTTTCTTTCTCGATTAGAAAACTTAAGCGTCAATTCCTCTCCCGTGGCTCGTGTGGTGATCAACGAAAGAACAGGAACCATCGTGATGGGAGCCAATATTGCCATCGACGAGGTTGCCATTTCCCAACAAGGTCTCAGCATCCAAATTGCGAGTAGGGACAAGGCTCGGTATTTTTTTCCCATCCAAGATGAGGGAAAGGGTGAATCTGTTTTCGTTTTGAAAGAAACCACACAAGTCTCCGATGTGGTCGGAGCTCTGAACAAAGTGGGAGCATCCACTCGGGATATTATCTCTATTTTGGAAGCTTTGAAAAAACAAGGAGCCCTAAAAGCAGAACTTGTGATTCAGTAATTGGAAAATCTGCCGATAGAGTAACTAGACATAATATGGACATTCATAAAATCCAAGACTATTCCGGTAGGCTCAGCCGCTCTCAAGACGAATCCATTCTAAACCGGATGAAGTCCTATTCCGATGAGGTTGGAAAACCAAAAAAGCAGGGTGTGTCCGATTTCCAAAACTTACTCGAAACTCATGAAGAGATTATGGGTAAAGTGAGTTCTTCTGCACTAAGAGTCCCACAAAACATCAGAGAAGAAATCAAAGAAGATCTTTATAGAAAAAAACTCTATGATGCCTCTGTCGAATTTGAATCTGTTTTTGTGAAGATGATGTTAAAAGAAATGAAAAACACCATCCATAAAGAAAAACTCATCGATGGCGGGTATGCAGAAGAAATATTTGAAGATATGCTTTATGATGAATATGCTAAAAACATTTCTCATAATGAATCCATGGGACTTGCGGAAGAGATCTACAAACAAATGTCTGCATCCCTTCCTCCTGTGAAAAAAAATCCTTATCTTTAAACTAAATCTTTAAAAGAGATTTTCTTTAATTCTTCTTTTAACTTACTTTCCAATTGCCCAAGGCTTTCATTTAGCTTAGGAGAAATTCCTGCAATTTCTTTCGGGGCTCCAAGTTTAAAACTCGAAGTGTTTTCATACAAACTTACCAAATCAATTTGTTCTTTGAGTTTGACTGGGGCTACTTTTTTGTCCTCGGTGATTTCTACTAATTTAGCTTCGTTTAATTTTTCTAAAATTGTGGTTAAATCTTTTTCCGGAATGAGAAGAGTTTTTCGCAAAACCGAAAGTTTAACAAGTTCCCCATTTTTAGCCTGGTGGTCATAAGTCAGAGCCAAAACCTGGATCGTTTTGTAGAATTCATAAGATAAATTACTATCAATATCTTCAAAGGGATGTTTGGGAAGGATGTATCTGTCAGGGAATTGTAAAGTAGCCGTGACCTCAGCTCCATATAAAATAATGAGAGAGATCGAGTAGATTGCAAGTAAGGCAATCGGAATGGCAGCTAAAGCCTTATACACTAACATTGTTTTTTCAGTAAAGGATGTAATATAAATATTGATAAATCCCCAAAAGAAAATAATGAGAATGATACCAGTGACAGCTGCACCGATGGAAGATGCTTTGATCGGAACTTTTGTGTTAGGAATGATGTTAAAGATTAATAAAAAGAAGAGCCAGAGTGCAACCAAAGGAAGGAGGATTTGAAAAATGGAATAAAGAGAAAAAAATCTTTTCCCTCCTTGGTATTTTTTCCAAATGGTTTGACCTTTGGCATCATCTTCGACACGGATGATTTTATTGAATTCACCCACACCCACAATACCGAGCATACTTTCATTTAGGGATTCAGCCTCGTTTTCTGTTTCCACTTCGATTGTTTCTTGTAACTGTAAAGTGGTTCCGTCAGTTAGGGTTTCTGTTTCCGCAGTTTTTTTGGAAATCAGAATCATATCGAGAATCATTCCCGCCTTCCCTTTGTAAGCTGTTGACCAGTTTTCTCCTTCGTCTTCTGATAGAAGGATATCTCCAAGTGAAGTCAGGATAAACACATCATAATCTTGTTTTTTCGGAGAGGCAAAAAGCCAAACGCGTTCATAGGAATACTTTCTATGACCTAAATCGGTCCAGGTATAACCACCATCGATGGTTTTGAAGATGGCTCCATTGTCTCCCACAAGAAAACCTACATTCCGATTGAGAAAGGCTATATCATTGAGTGGTTTTGTGGAAATCTCTTGAGGAAAGAAGGTAGTTCCACCATCGCTTGTTTTCCAAAGTCGTCCTTCTCTATCTAAAATAAATCCATCTTTGTCGGTAAAAAAACGAACACGAATTGGTGTGATGGCAGGATCCGTAAATCTTTTGATTTCCTTTAAGGTTTTTCCAATTTCATAACGAAGGGTTTTTGTGTCTTTGGTGAGAATGAATAAAGTATCGTAATCGATGGCACCAAAGTCAGTAACTATAATTCCTTTGAGTGAATGAAGTTTCCAAGTATTCCCTAAATCATTGGAATAAAGAAAACTTCCTTCTTCTGAAATGGTAAAAAGATCGTTTCCCACACTACGAATGCGAAAAAAATTTTCTTTTGAGATATCAGGTTTTTTGCAAGTCCCTGTTTCTACGGTCTCAAAATCGATACAAAGCATGTTTTCAAAATCGATGCTGGAACTTGGAATGAAAGAAACAGATTTACCAAGTTCTTTGATAGTTCCAATGTTTCCTTTTTCTCCGGCCACCCATAACTCTCCATGTTTCGTGGAAACGATCGATTTTAAGTGAGGAGGGCGAACTAAATCAGAAATTTTATCCGTAATGTTTTTCCCAACGAGAAAAAGAAGGGGACCAAAGGAAATTAAAAAGAAATAGAAAACAAATTTATTAATAAAATTTCTATGTAAGTCAATTTTCCAAATGATATGGAAAGCTTTCTCCAAAGAACGTAAAACTGCTGTCGCAGAAAAAATAAAAACAACAAAACCTACTGCTCCAATTTGGGACGCTGTGGATATAATGTCAGTTAAAGTATCTAAATATGGATTGATGTCGAATTGGATATTATGACTGAGAAGATAAGCATTGATTTCATCTACCATCTCTCCTTGTCTTGTTTGAATTCCAGAAGCTACTGTGATTAAGGCAAGAGCTACCGTGAGAGTCGGGATTAAGGTGACTATGGTTGTATAAGCAAGACTTGAGCCGATGATCAGGCAATCGTCTTTCATAAAACGATGGATCGATACAAGTAAAACGCGAATTCCTAAAATGAGTTTCCTTTTGAAACCGCTCTTTTCTGGGATGGATGTGAGTCGAACAAGTAAAGGTGGTTTGATTGTATCGTTCATTTAGGGTTCCTGTTTTTTAAAAGCGTATAAAACATAACTTGACGTGATGGGGAATCCATTTCGTTTCCATTTTGATTTCCAATGGTAATACGAGATGCGAAACCATTTGAGGTAATCTTTCCAATTTTGGAAAGAACCTCTTGATTTTTGTAGTTTCGCCAGTAATGGAAAATCCACTCCGAAGTACGATACGAAACGACTAAATCCAATGTTCGTCAATATATTTTTTAAGATTTTATCTGTGTAGTAGAAGACATGACCCGGCATGTAATAATGATAATTTGGTCCTTCTTCTTTCGCTTGCCATCCATCAAAATTTGCTGTCTGCAGAAGGAGAAGGCCTCCTGGTTTTAAGATGCGTGTGAGTTCCGCAAAAAAAAGTTTTGGATTTTCAATATGTTCAATCACTTCCACCATTGTGATCACGGTAAAGTGGTCGTTTGGAAATTTTGCATCCATCAAACTTCCATTAAATGTGGGAATACCTGATTCATTCGCATAACGGGAGGCATATTCGGAAATCTCAACCCCTTGAACCTGGAATCCTTCTTCTCTTGCGGATTCTAGGAAACCTCCAAAAGAGGAACCGATGTCTAAAAAATTCCCTTGTCTAACAAACTTCTTTATATTGCGGATTCTTGCTTTCCAAACATACGATGCGAATTTTTTATTTTGTCTTTCGTCAATATAAGTATATTCTGCCTTTCCTTCGTAGTAATCTTGGGAGTACAATTCCTTTTGGTCTGGTCTTGGAAAGAGAGCTTGGAGTTTGCAATGTTTACATTCGACTATGGATAACCCAGAATACTTTCCGGTGGTTTTATATAATGGTAACCAATCACAGGTTTGGTCAAGAGGGCATTCTTCTTGCAAAGAAAGGGATGAGTTCATTATTTTTCAGCGAGAAAAAACCAGTGGCAAATTCGTTCATCTAATTTTCCAAGAGGGGTTCTCTCGGAATACCCAATCGAGACTTCCCGAAAGATAGAAAGGAAATCTTTTAAGTCTTCAAGTGAATAGGTCTCCGCATAACCACCGCTTAAGTCTTTTAGTTGCATTTTTCCTTGCGAAAGACCTAGGTGTGTGTCTCCATCGGCTCGGATAGAACCTAAAAGAAAACCTCCTTCATTTAAAGATGTATATAAAGAAGAAAGGAGTTCTTTAGCAATTTCTCTTTTGTTATAATGAAACACTCCCCAACTCACAACAAGGCCAAATTCATTGGGTGCAAAGGGAAGATTTGTATCTGGTGTGTGTAGGAAGTGAATGGAGGAAGGTTCTTCTTTTAGGTGATCAATTGTAGTTTTGGCGGTATCACAAGCTGTGACCTCATAACCTTCGTTTTGTAAAAGGTAGGAGTGCCTTCCAGAACCGCAACCAAAGTCGAGCGCCTTGCGATTGTTTGGTTGTACCCGAGAAAGGAGGCGAATTAAATTTTCATCTGGAAAGGCCAGTTTTGATTTTGGCCTTTCATAGTGTTCGTCCCAGACATTTTTCATGAATTGATTCTTGTGAAAAGTGAATCTAACCAATCTTTCGTGTTGGTGGAAAGTTTGGTTGTGATTCCAAACACTTGGGTTCTTTTGTGATTTCCTTCTAATTTTTCTAAGGATGCCCCGGTGGGAACCAGCTGTTTTTGAAAAAATAATGTTTCTCCTGTGTTTGGTTCAAAAACGGCAGGTTCTCCCATTTTTTTCTGTCGGTCTGAAGGTAAAGTAAACACTAACGCAGATTTTGTGATCCCATCTTTTGGTTTTTTTAAAAATTCCGGTCTTGTTTTTTCTCCAATGGTAACAGAGAGTAGGTCGTTAAAATATTGATAACCGTAATGTTCTGGGATGAGGACATCTGCCAAAAATTCCCCACCCACTTCGGGCGCAGATTCAATAAGCAGGCATTCTTTATTTTTTGTAATTTTGAATTCCGCAACAAAAGGACCTGTTTTTAGTTTTGTAGCAGTGACTACCGCTTGGCAGATCATCTTTAATTCCCCGGCGAGGTCAATGTGTTTGGAAGGAGCCACATGAGCCACTTCGATAAAGTTTGGTTTCCCTGTGGTAATTTTGTCTGTGAGAGAAATCAAATAGAAACGTCTGGCTATCACAAAACCAAGAACTGTAACTTCGTCTCCAGGGATAAATGGTTCCAAGAGGAAACTTTCGCTCGTTTTCAGGCGGCTAAACTTTTTATAATCAGCTTCGGTTTCTAGAACCGTAATCCCTTTTTTTCCAGAACCTTCTTTTGGTTTGGCGATTACAGGAAATGTTAATTCTTGTTTTTTTTCTTTTGCCTTTGGTGAAGAGCCTACTTGCAGAGAAGAGGGAAGAGGAATTCCAAATTTCCCCACTGAGTTTTTGAACTTTTCTTTGTCCAAAAAAAGATTCACTGTATCTCGAGGGTTTCCTCGAAGTTTTAATTTTTCCGCCAAATAGGAAACGGTATAAACTGCTTTTCCATAAGAACGAGATCCCACTCCCATCAGTTTGAAGGGAAGGGGAACACGACTCATCGCATGTAAGATTTTTCGGTATTCGTGAGTGGATTCTAAGATACGAATGTCAGATTCCACAAGTCCAGGTGCTTCTGGATTTGTATCCACAGAAATGACTTTGAGTCCTCTGGCTTTGGCCGCTCGGATGAGGGGGATTTGGTTCTCTCCGGCACCGATGGAGAGGTAACTGCCGGTCAGTTGTTTCATCTAAGACCCGCGAGAACCGCCTCTCCTTTGCACACCTGTATTGCCACCACCAGAAGTTTGGTTTCTTCCAAAGGTAGGTTTAGCAACCGCAGGGCTTCCTTTTTTCTTGGCAGCATCATTTTGGGCTTTGGTTAGTTCTTCTTGGTTCACAAGAACTAACTTTTTTCCTTCTATTTCTTTTCCATTTAAGGCCGCAATGGCTTTGTTTGCATCTGCATCTGCCATTTCTGCCGTTCCATATCCCAAGGATACCTTGGTGATTTTGTCACGTTTGATTTGGAGGTGTTCCACTTTGCCATGAGCGGAAAGAAGTTTTTCTAGAGCTTCGTCAGTAAATGACTGGGGTAGGTTTCCGATGGATAACTTCATGTCCTTCTTTTCTAGTCATTTTCGTGAAAACTTCAACTCTTTTTTGACTATGTCGCATTTTCTCTTAGGGAATCTGGAGATCTGGTCGAAAGGATATGATAGGTAGGAAAGCTATGTTACGAGGACTCTATACAGGCGCGAATGGGATGATTTCCCAACAAGTGAGAATGGATGTGATTGCCAACAATTTGGCCAATGTGGATAAAACCGCATTCAAAAAAGATACTACCGTTTTCAAAACCTTTCCTGAAATGTTACTCCATCGTTATTCGGAAGATGGGATCGGTAAAACCCCAATGGGTTCCTTTGATACTTCCCCTGTTGTCGGGAAACTAGGGTTTGGTGCCGAAGTGAACGAAGTGTACACTCGCTTTGAACAAGGTGCTGTGAAAAAAACGGATAATATATTTGATCTTATGGTCCAAGACCAACCGGGAATGGAAAAACCTGCCTTCTTTTCTGTCCTAACGAACCGGGGGGAGCGCCTCACACGAAGTGGAAGTTTTGTTTTGGATAAAAATGGATTTGTTGTGACCCCACAAGGATTTCCTCTTCTCGGAGAGAAGGGCCCCATCCAAGTGAACCAAGGAAACTTTCTTGTAAAAGAAAACGGTGAAATTTATATCAATGCAAAACTCGGAACCGCCCCCAAAGATGGAACAAACTTCAGCGAAAATCGATTCGAAGATCCGGTTTTACTCGACAAATTAAAAATCAGAACCGTGGAAAATCCTCGCCACCTCGACAAAGAAGGAGACTCGTTTTATTCCGACACTCCTGAATCCGGTGAACCAACTGCATTTCCTGAACTTCTTGCTCCCCAAGTGTTACAAGGTTATTTGGAAGCCTCAAACGTATCTGTTGTGACGGAGATGGTAGATATGATTGAAGTCAACCGTGCTTACGAAGCCAATTCCAAAACCATGCAAACACAAGACAGTTTACTCGGTCGTTTATTCGAAATTATGCGATAGTATTTATATCTCGGTTTTGGGTGAAGCCCCGAAAGACTTTGGATTTTGTTCCGAATCTTTTCTGATTTCTTTAAACTTCTATTCTCATTTTTCGGGCCCGGGCTTTTCCGGGGTCCGCTTACGCTCCCGTCTGACATTCATCAGACGGGGCCCTCCATATCCCTTTCACGGAACCTATCTATGATCGGTAATTTCAATCGTTACTAAGTATGGTTATAATCATATAATTGATTTAATTCGCCCTCCTTTTGTTGGATTAGGCAAGAAAAAATAGGATCAGATATTGTGAATCTTACTTTTGTGGGTTATTCTGATTGTATAAATTTTCCAAATTGTTTTTCGGAGGATCCTTATGGTAAACTGGGGTCTTCTGGTTCCATTGGATGAAGTCGGTAGGATCAAAAAAAAATGAAAAAAAGAATTCTAGGGAAAAGCGGATTGGAAGTATCCGAGATCGGTTTTGGTTGTATGGGGATTAGTTTCGGCTATTCCCAAAAATTAGATCGTAATGAAGGAATTCGTATCATTCGAGATGCGGTCGAAGAAGGAGTGACTTTTTTTGATACAGCAGAAGTTTATGGTCCTTATATCAATGAAGAAATTGTAGGGGAAGCTCTTGCACCTTACAGAGAAAATGTGGTCATTGCCACAAAGTTCGGATTCAAACAAGATGCTTGGTCGGAAACAGATAGTCGTCCCGAACATATTCGTGAAGTATGCGATGCTTCCTTAAAAAGACTTGGTGTAGAAAGTATCGATCTTTTTTACCAACACCGCGTAGATAAGGATGTCCCCATTGAAGATGTGGCCGGAACAGTCCGCGATTTGATACAAGAGGGGAAGGTAAAACATTTTGGGCTTTCCGAAGCTGGAGTCAGTAATATTAGAAAGGCGCATTCAGTGTTACCAGTCACCGCCTTACAAAGTGAATATTCTCTTTGGTGGCGAGAACCAGAAGAAAAAATCCTTCCTGTATTAGAAGAATTGGGAATAGGTTTTGTTCCCTTCAGTCCCTTAGGAAAAGGATTTTTAACTGGTGCGATGAACCGAGACACAAGTTTTGAAACGGGAGATTTTCGAAGCATCGTTCCTCGTTTTCAAAAAGAAAATCTCGAAGCCAATTACCGTTTTGTAGAGTTGATCACCAATCTGGCCAAAGACAAGGGAGTAAGTCCAGCGCAGATTGCTCTTTCTTGGATCCTTGCTCAAAAACCATGGATTGTTCCCATCCCTGGAACCACCAAACTTGCAAGACTAAAGGAAAACAATGGGGCGGTTCATGTTTCTCTAACCGAAGAGGATTTAAAAAAAATAAAGGAGGCTGCTGATCAATTAGAAGTAAAGGGAGAAAGGTATCCTGAACATTTACAAAAAAGGATTGATCGATAGTTAGGTGGTATTGTCCCAGTATCCTTTCCTTCTGGATAGAAAGAATCTTGCGGCGTTTAAATTACCGTCCTATTTTCCTTTCTAATTTCTTCCATTCCTTGGCGATACGATGTTACAGGGAAATTCGGAAATCTAGTTTTGAATTTAGTAGAAATAAATAGGTTATGATGTTCATACCTAGGAAGTAATTCTTGCACTTCTTTTAGTTGTTTGTTAAAGAGAGATCCTAGTTTCAAAATAAATTTGGGAAGAACAGAATAGGGAAGTTCTTTTTCGTAAACTTCGGATGCCAGACTAATGAATTCTTTGTAAGTGAGTCTATTGTCATCGCAAGGTAGATGCCAGGTCTCGTTGTATGTGTCTGGACTGTTTCCTATAAGCGCCATAGCCTTACTGGCATCAGGTGTCCAGATTAAGGTTCGTAAAGTATCATCCTTTAGGAACACCTTCAAGTTTTTATCTTTTTCTATATTTCCAAAGATCATGGAATTGGTGATACTTTGTGTTTTTCCTGGTCCGTAAAATTCTGGGGCTCTACAAATCACGGCTTCTATTTTTTTTGTTTTCATTTCTTCCAAAAGCATGGAGGTAATTTCGGCTCTTACTTTTCCTTTGGGGCCAACTGGGGCAAAGGCCGTTTCCTCCGTGAGTGGCTCGTCATTTTGCGGGTACATATAAGTATTATCAAAGAATACCAGTTTGGTTTTGTGTTTTTTGCAAGCTTCGATGACATTTCGCATCATGATCGGAAATTGTTTGATCCATAATGTTGTATCCATTGGCAAACCAACCGTCAGATAAGCGATTGTGCTTCCTTTCACTGCAGAATCCGTTTGTTCTTTGCCCAGTAAATCAGCAGGAAAAAGGAAATCTGTATCATGAACCTTCTTGGGATTTCTGCTCACAAGACGAATCTCTGAGGTATAATTTCTTTTTAGTTCTTTTGTTAGTTCTTCTGCAATTTGTCCGTTGGAACCCAGTATTGTTTGCATAGTGTTAGCTCTTTTTAAAGTTCTTTCTCGAAATGATGTTTTCTGTTGGTATATTGATCTCGCCTAAACCAAATTTACTTTCGATCTAGGATTTCATTTGGTGCATCGTCTGGAGATTAGACCTAGCCAACCATCAATTTGAAAAAAGAGTCAGACTTTCCTACCAGTTGCTAGATCACAAAAAACAAACCCAATACTCCTCTAACTTCTGGTTCCCCCATCCACCCGGTAGACCGAACCCGTGATAAAACTAGATTCCTCTGAGGCTAAAAAGGCAATGAGGTTTGCGACTTCCGATGGTTTGCCAAGCCTTCCCATAGGAATGTTTTTTTCCATGGCTTCTTTTCCTCGTTCTCCTGCCACATCTAAAATAGCAGTTTCTGTCCAACCGGGGCAAACCGCATTGATCCTGACTCCAAACCGTGCTACTTCTAAGGCACCTGTTGTTGTGAGTTCGACAACTCCCGCTTTTGCTACGCAGTAGGGCCCAAGAGAAGGTGAGGCACCAAGTCCAGCAATGGATGCAACATTGATGATAGATCCGCCTAAACGATCAGCAAGCATGGCTTTGGTGGCATATTTTTGGCACCAGAATACGCTTGTTAAGTCCATTAGAATCAGACGGTTCCAAACTTCAGTTGTCACCTTATGCATAAATGTCGGTTTGTTCGCAATACCGGCATTGTTTACCATAATATCCAAACGTGAGTTCCTTGATTTGAAGGTCTCGACTAGAGTAATGATTTCTTCTTCTATGGTAACATCACATTTGATAAATTCAGAAGATCCTCCTAAAGATTCTATTTCTTTTACAGTGGCATGACCTTCTGTTACATTGATGTCTGATACAATGACATGAGCACCTTTTTTTGCGAGTAAAAGGGATGTTTCTTTTCCGATTCCAAGTGCTCCACCAGTGACAATTGCGCTTTTATTTAGGAGTTGTTTTTCCATTTCAAAAACATTTGGATTGAAAGAAAAAATTGCAACAAAAAACCTTAAGGAATATAATTATATGGCAATTGAGTAGACTGATCGGTTTTCCATAATTGGAGACTAATTAGTCTACTTCTTCTTGGTGCAAAGTTTTCGGTAAGTTTGTGTAGGATTGAAGTGTTCTATTTTATAATCCTAAGGCCTTTCTCACTAAAGATTCTCTGGTTTTGACTGGAAGTATTTTAGTTAAAAGATAATCTCTAAACCAACTTTGATAGATTACATACCTTGGTTTTGGATTTTTCTTTGTTAAAGCTAAAATGATTTTCTGAATTACTGAGTCCATTGGCGGACCATTTTGAAAGGACAACTCAGCTTTTTGTAAAAAAATCTGTAATGGTTTTTGATAGACACTCATAGAAGATGATTTTTTTAAATCGTTTTGAATTTTGGCTGACATAGGAGTCCGTATCATCGATGGAGCGACTACAACCACTTTGATTCCCAAACAGTGGTATTCCATTCTCATCACTGAAGATAAAGCCTCCACTGCAAATTTACTAGAGGAATAAGCACCGTTAAAAGGAAGCGTACGTTGACCGGCAGTAGAACTAATGTTGATGATCCGAGGTTTTTTTGCTTTGATTAGATACGGAAGAAAGGCTCGAGAAACATTGTGTAATCCGACAACATTTACTTGTAACAAATTACTAAACTCATTAGATTCTAAATCGCATAATGGGCCATTCGAAACGATTCCAGCAACGTTTATCACTGCTTTCAATGGTTCATCATTTAGAATTTCTTTCACTGATTTTACGGATTTTAATACGCTATTTTCATCTCTTATATCCAGTATGATTGGATGGAAGGAAATACCTAGTTTCTCTTTGGTTTGAGTTGCCTCTTCTTTATGAATCACTGTTCCAATGACTTTGTAATTTTCTTTAATTAAATGTTCTGAGAGAGCGTAACCGATTCCAGAGCCTGATCCAGTGACTAGTATATATTCAGATGAGTTTAGCATTACGAATCCTTTTTGTTTTAATCGTTACCAACTAATTTAATGCAATACAAGGGAGTTTGGATTGAATGATTCCGGTATTGATTCTAATTTTTAAGAGATTCGATTTTTGATTCGGATTTCATTCGTATCCTTTCTTGTGTTGATGTATCGACCGAATGGATTTATGCATTTTTTGGATTTATATGTTAATGAGTTCGTTTGTTTTTCTCTAAAATAAAGCACGGGAATCTTCATTTGTATTTTATGAGCTTTTGGTCCATAATATTTGCTACAAATGTGTGACCAATTAGTGTATGTACGAAAATAGCGAATTATAAATTAGAACTAATCTAAAATGTGACTATCCAGATTGTCTCTAAGTAAATGATAGGAGAAAGTAGTGACTGGAAACTATCTATGGGTATCGATTTTCTAAACCATTTTTTCATTTTTGAATCTGATCATTTGATTTTTGTCGAAGGCAGTTATAATTATTGGTTGGTAACTCTTTCCATATTTATTTCTATTTTTGCCTCTTGGATATCTTTGTATATGCTCAGTCGTTTTTCAAACGTTGAGAATCAATATTCTAGGTTGGCCATTCTTTTTACTTCCAGTTTGTCGATGGGTGGAGCTGTTTGGTCCATGCACTTCATTGGAATGATGTCTTTTGATCTATGTACAAAAGTCACTTACCATAAATCGGTAACAATTTTATCGATACTTCCCAGTTTTTTTGCTTCTTACTTTGCCTTACAAACTTTAAATAAAAAGAGAATTAGCCGGAGGGAACTGATCTCCGTTGGTACTCTCGTTGGTGCAGGAATTGGATTTATGCATTATATGGGAATGGCCGCGATGGAAATGCGACCAAGGCTAATGTATGACCCATATTTGTTTTTAGTATCACTATTTGTTGCGATATCCTTAGCGATCCTATCCATATTGATTCAATTTCGTTTAAAGAATTCAAATCTAAAAATTTCGACCTTTTATTTAACATTAATTAGTGGAGTTGTCATGGGAAGCGCGATTTCAGGAATGCACTACACTGGAATGGCTGCAGCTAGGTTTGTGTTAGACCCTGGTGAAATTTTAGACACTTCCTATTCTGATCAATTGTTTATGGTCGCACTCATTGGGTTTGGAAGTTTTTTTGTGATCGGTTCTGCAGTTGTTACAATTGCTTTTATCAGTTATAAAGATCTTTTTCAAAATCTTTTAAGGAGTGAATCCAGATTACGAGCCATTATCGAAACAGCTGCCGATGCAATTGTCATGATCAATACAAAAGGAATCATTCAAGAATTTAACATCACAGCAGAAAAGATGTTTGGATGGAAGGCGGGTGAGATCATTGGAAAAAATGTTAGTATTTTGATGCCAAATCCATATCAGGATGAACATAACGATTATCTATCCAATTATCTAAAAACCGGCGAAGCAAAAATTATTGGGGTTGGGAGAGAGGCTATTGCGATTCGCAAAGATGGAGTCACTTTTCCAATTCGATTGGCCATTGGGCATACGAAACTTCCCCAAGATGATATTTTTGTTGGATTCATTAGTGATATTTCGGAACGAATTAAAATTGAAAAAGCTCTTAAAGATAATGAAGAGCAGATGCGATCATTTATCCAAAATATTCCAGGTGTGGTTTATCGATGTTTGGTAGATGAATATTGGACAACCGTTTTTATGAGTGATTCAATATTGAGTTTAGCAGGATATTCCGCGAGCGACTTTTTAGAACCAAATCGAAAGTTAACATACTCGGAACTCATCCATCCGGATGATAGGGCGCATGTTTCAAATATCATACAAAACGCAATTGCAACATCAGATACATTTGTCTTAAATTATCGCATCATTCAAAAATCTGGAGATATTCGTTGGGTTTTAGAATACGGTGGTTTAGTTTTAGATGAAAACAAAAATGTTAAATTTTTAGATGGAGTGATTCTGGACAACACAGATAGAAAGATGATTGAAGAGGCTCTCATCGAATCTAAAGAAAAAGCGGAAATGGCTGCCATAACCAAAACAACTTTTTTAGCCAATATGAGTCATGAAATCAGAACTCCAATGAATGCAATCATTGGTTTTACTGAAGTGTTGTTGTCGGGTGATTTGATTGGGAATCAAAAAAATCATTTAGAGACAGTGAAACAATCAGCAAAATCATTGTTACGACTACTGAATGATGTTTTAAATTCAGCAAAACTCGATCGTGGGGCAGTGGAACTTGAAATCATTGACTTCTCACTAATTTCCCTTGTAGACCAAGTATGTTCCACTATGGGAATTGAAGCAAAACGAAAGGGTTTAGAATTCCAATATGAAATCGATAAAAGTTTGGATGAGTACTATCGGGGTGATAGCCTTCGCATTCGACAAATACTAACTAATTTAATCGGTAATGCAATTAAGTTCACAAAGGATGGATTCATCCGTTTATCGATTACTTCAAAAGATGGAAATATATTGTTCCATATCAAAGATACGGGAATCGGAATTGCAAAAGACCGGATGGATAAAATTTTCGATCCATTTACGCAAGCTGATGTGTCCATGAGTAGAAGATTTGGTGGAACAGGACTAGGGACCACCATTTCAAAACAATTGGTTGAACTCATGAAAGGTAAAATCTGGGTAGAAAGTGAACTAGGATTTGGAACTGAATTTTTTGTCTCTTTACCTCTTCCAAAAGGAAAACCAATATTAGAAATAAACGAAAAAATTCAAATTGATTTACCAAATTTAAACGTACTGATCGTTGACGATGTCAAACAAAACGTTGAACTCATTCAGTTACTAATGGCTTCCAATGGTCATCAAGTTGAAATCGCCAGAAACGGATTAGAAGCATTATCCTTATTCAAATTAAAACAATTTGATTTGGTATTAATGGACATTCAGATGCCTGAGATGGACGGATTGGAAGCAACCCGTCAAATTAGGAAACTAGAGGAAACAAATTCGAAACATACACCGATCATTGCTTTGTCAGCCAGTGTATTTGAAGAAGACAAACAATCTGCGAAGGAAGCAGGTATGGATGGATTTGTTTCAAAACCAATAGATATCCAGGATTTATTTTTTGAAATTAAAAAGTTAATTTATGGTAATACCGAAAAACTCAGGAAACAAATCGGAAATTCTTCCAAAGAGGAAAATTTTCAAATCAAACGTGGGATTTCTGTTTTTGGTTCAAAAGAAAAATATTCAAGTATGCTTAACGGGTTTTATACGGATTTTGCAGATGAAGTTGAAAATCGTTTCAATGAATTTGGAAATACTTCCCAAGACAATGAGTTTATTCATAAATTAAAAGGTGTATCTTCTAATTTAGGCATTCAAGACATTTCAATAATTTGCCAACAATTAGAAGAAAAATCACAAAGTGTTCGATTAGACAAAAATGATTGGCAACTATTAAAGGAAACCTTTGAAAATTCCCATTTAAAATTTAAGGAAGAGTTTAAAACTGAATTGGTTTCTAAATCGTTAGAACCAGTGCCTTCCAAAATACTTTCAACGGAAGACAAAAATATTATCTTTACTTTAGTAGACTCATTAACTCATTCATTTTCACGCGGTTCCGTCGACCAAACTGATTGGAAAAAGTTAAACGAAATTTTGGCTGGAACTAATTATTCTAAAAATCTTACTGAAATTGAAACTTTTATCTTTCAATTCGAATTTGAAAAAACAATACAAAAATTAAAAAACCTAACTGTTCAAATTTCTGGAGATTCTGGTGGAAATTAGCGATAAACCAAAAATACTCATCGTCGACGATGAACCAACTAACTTACAAATATTAAATGAAATTTTGCAAAATGATTATACACTTTTATTTGCAAAAGATGGATTAAAAGCCATTGAGCTTGCGGAGTCACAAGAACCAGATTTGATTTTACTTGATGTGATGATGCCCGAAATGACTGGCCACGAAGTTTGTACTGTTCTTAAATCAAAAGAAAAAACAAAGTTCATTCCCGTAATTTTTGTGACCGCATTAACGGATGTTGGTGATGAAGAAAAAGGATTTCAATTAGGTGCTGTTGACTATATTATGAAACCTGTTAGTCCACCGATTGTAAAAGCCAGAATTAAAAACCATCTATCACTGGTTGATGTGAATGAAGTAAAGGCCACTCGGTTACAAATTGTCCAACGTTTGGGGATGGCGTCCGAATATAAAGACAACGAAACGGGAATGCATGTGATTCGGATGAGCCACTATTCTCAAACCTTGGCACTCGCTTACGGGTATTCTTCTGAGGCGGCTGAAGAAATTTTGAATGCGGCTCCTATGCATGATGTTGGTAAGATTGGAATCCCTGATTTTATCATTCAAAAACCTGGGAAACTCAGTCCAGAGGAATGGGAAATTATGAAACGCCACCCGGAAATTGGAGCTGAAATCATAGGAGATCATAACTCGAGCCTTCTAAAACTAGCGAAGTCGATAGCCATCACCCATCATGAAAAATATGATGGAACCGGGTATCCTTATGGGTTGAAAGGTGAGAGTATTCCTTTAGAAGGCAGAATCATTGCCATTGCCGATGTGTTTGATGCTTTAACAACGGAAAGACCTTATAAAAAGGCTTGGGAAGTCGATACCGCTATCGAATTTTTAAAGAAAGAATCGGGAACCCATTTTGATCCAGTTCTTGTGAACCAGTTTATTTCTGTATTACCCAAAGTCCTTGAAATTAAAAAACAGTGGCCTGAAGAAACTTAAGAATACAAAATAAAATCTCTCCTGTTTTTGGTTAAAACCTATGGATTATTATGACCACATCCAACTTGCGATCAATTTCATTGAAAAGCATTTAACGGAAAATATAACGGTGGAAGATGTTTCTAAAAATGCCTTCCAATCCAGATGGCATTTCCAACGTATCTTCCGGTATGTAACCGGATACTCTGTTTACACCTATTTAAAAAAACGAAGACTTACGGAAGCGGGTAATGATTTGATTTTAGGAAAAGATAAAATCATTGATATCGCTTTTAAATACCATTACGCAACTCCCGAATCTTTTTTACGAGCTTTCCGGACAGAGTATGGAATGAATCCTTCTGATTACAGAAAAGAATTGGAGCACAGAAATTTCGGTAAATTGGAAATTGAACCTTTGAGAGATGGAATTAGAATCGATGGTTCCCAAATCAAAACTCATATCGTTACCAAAAATGAATTTTTTCTTATGGGGAAGGTCCATAGAACCACGATGCAGAAATGCCAAAATGAAATTGATATTCCTAAATTTTGGGGAGAATTTATTGGAAATGGTTTGATGAATGGAATTCCCAATCGAATGGGAGATTCTCTTCTGGGGATCTATACAAACTGGGATTATGCGGAAAATTTTGATGTTCTCATTGGTTCAGTTGTCAGAAAAGAATCCGAGGTTCCTCCTGGGTTTGTTTTGCATCGAATGAAACCTGCAAAATATATGGTTTTTACCGTTCCTGGAAATCAAAATCATGATATTCTGAATGGATGGAAATACATCTACGGAACTTGGATGCCAAACACGGGATTTGAGCGCGAGTTTAGTGATGATTTTGATTTGTTTGATGACCGCTTCCAATCGGAAACAAAACCCGAATCAGAAATCTATATCCCTATCAAATAGGATTTTTGTTTCAAACACCGCAAATTTTAGAGCTTCATCTTCCTCTCGAATTTCTTTTTTGATTTTGATAAAAAAGCACAAATAGTCAAGATCCTGGTTTTCCTTTCAGATAAGATGGGACCATGAAAAACAAAGTCGTTCAGAAAATTGAATTAAATCCTATCACATTAGTGGGAATCAAAACTCGCACATCAAATGCAGCGGAAATCTCAGGGAACGGAAAGATTGCCGCCCTTTGGGGACAGTTCTTGGGAGAAGGGATATTATCTCAGATTCCCAATAGAATGAATCCATCGGAATGGATGGCAGTGTATACAGAATTTGAATCGGATGAAAACGGTGAATATACGATGTTTATTGGAGCCGCCGTTGAAAGGATTGAATCTTTACCACCCAATCTTTTTTCTCTTCAAATTCCGAGATCAGAGTATACCAAAGTTTCAACTGATTGGGGTCCGATTACTAACATCGGACTTGAGGCCTGGAAAAAAATTTGGTCTGAAGAAGAGTATAGAAAAAATAGATCGTATATTGCTGACTTAGAAATTTATGGGGTCGATGCAATAGACCCCAATCATTCTAGGTTTGATATTTATTTAGGTATCAAATAAAGGAATTCTAAAGTTTAAAAACTTTAGTAAGCTTTAAACCCTGTCGGTGCTTGGCCAAGAGCATAGGCCCGACTTGCTTTTTTTTCATCCTTTATGAGTCGGCTTTTGGCAATGAATCGAACCCACCATGGAATGCTTCGAATCGGGCTTCCTGTCGAATGGGCGAGAAGATAGGCTTTGGAACATTTTTCAATTAACTCACAATTATAAATGGCTTTGTCTCGAGTTACGCTTGTAATCACAACATTGTCTTCATCCAGAAATGCATTGGCTCCATTGAGGAGAATCGGGCTTTTTTCTGCAGAACCGTCTATATGTTTTGGGATCGCGACAACAGGTGCACCTAACTGGCGACATTGTTCGTCAAAAACGAGGGGAAGGGGATGGTCCAGTGTTTTCAGTAAAGAACTCCAAACTGGTTGAAATGAAGCAACGGCACCTATATCTGGTCTTAAAGAATAGATACTTGCATGAAACCGAATTAGATTTAATGTTTCATCACTGATCAAATGAATCCTTAAAGATTCGGTAGGATTCTCAATTTTATATTCTGTTATTTCTACTTTTGATTTTTTTCCTTCTTCGCGATGCATGAGAAGGAAACTTCCTTTACCTGGGAGTCGGAAAGAAAGGTCTGCTTTATGATCTTGTAATAGACCTTTCGTTTCCAATCGATGCCATAAACTTTTTAGTTCCTGTTCGTCTGAAGATGTAATTTGTTTCGGATTTTTTTTTGTAAGAATATTCGATTTCATGTTTATACCTTTTTTATTTGGTTGTTACCATTCACAGAATCTGCATAAGGTTTTTCTTTTTTATTGTTACAGTGCCGATAGTAACTGTTGTTTCATCGGAATTGTCATATGAGATAAATTCGTATTTGTTTCAATTCTGGTTCGAAGAAAACGTGCTGCTTCTTTCTCGATTAACTTTACATTCTCGATTGCTTGCTCTAGTGTAAACGCTCCACAAACAATTCCGTGGTTTCTCAGTAGATAACCATTTGTTTCGGTATTGATTCTTTTTCGAAAAGCACTTACGAGAAAGGAGGTACCTGAGGGTGCGTAAGATACAGACCTTAAGTAAGAACCAATATTCTTTTTTCCTTCTGTAGAAGTAATCTCCATATCTAAACCAAGAAGAGTGACGGCACTTGCCAGTGGTTGATGAGTGTGTAAACTCACTTCGAGTTCTGGTCTTAATGTGAAAAACGAGGCATGGATCCCACTTTCGGTAGTTGGTTGTTTGGTTCCTTCTACCATTTTGAGACTTTTGATTTCTAAGATACAAAGGTCTTCTGGTTTCATTGTATAATAATCAGTGGCAGAGGGAGTAACCGCCATAAGTTTAGAATCAATTCTGACTGCTAAATTTCCACCAACACCTGCTAAAAATCCTAAATCAGCTAACTTGATACAGGCGGAAAGCATGGACTTCCGAACTGTTTCTATTTTTGAATCTTTCATCGATATTTCCTTCTCCAGAATGGATCAAAATCAAAACCCGACATCTGTCGATTATAAAATATAACAAATTGGGCATTTGTCGAGTATTTTTCACCTTAATAGATAATTTTTGCTTGAAATTCAATGAAAACTCGGCATTTGTCGATGGCAATGCGAAAACAAAGAAGAAAAGAAACCCACCAGAAGAAATCTCATCCCATACCCGTGGATGAAAACTCAGATGAAGGTCGAATCGGTGGCCGTAGAAAGATCCTTCTCCAGGCTCTCCGGGAACTTTTGCGAATTGAAGAACCAGAAGCAGTGACTTATGCAAAGGTTTGTGTTCGTGCCAAAATTCCGAGAGCTTCCGCGTATCATTTTTTTCCGAATATTGGAGCCATGTACCTGGGGCTACGATTGGTTCATGCGGATCTTGTTTCTGCCAGGTTGGAAGGAGTGGATACATCTGAATTTGAAACTTGGCAAAGTTATGTGTATTTCCTTGCTAGGGAGGCCGCCTCTGTTGTAAGAGAAGATAGGTCACTGATCAGAGTGGTTTATGGAGTTCGAAATGAAGAGACGATGCATATAGGCAAAACTTTAGATTCCACCATAGTCAAGATTGCTCTATCGCAGGTGGAGGAAAGGTTTCGATTGCCAGAAGTACCTGATATAGCAAAAAAGATTGGGATTGCAGTTTCACTGATTGATTCTGTTTTTCGTTTTTCCTTTCGAGAAGGAGGAGATATCTCTGATGAGATGGTGAGTGAAGCGGGAAGGGCAGCTGTCGCTTATTTACGATCTTACCTCCCTGAATACTTACCACCTAGGAAATAAAATTTCTTCCGATCGTTCGGAGGACTAAAGTATTTTGTTTTGGATTCTTTTTGATACCCTACTTTTAAAAAATAATCGACAATTGTCGGTTTTTTGTCATATTACCCCTTACATTCCAAGGTAAGCAGCTTTGACCGACCCGTTTGATTTGGGTAAGAATCTGCAACTCACCTTCGGATTTTTTTTCTAAGGGAGAGATCCGATGCGTGAAATCAATGTATTTGTGATGCAAAGAAAGTTTTCAAAGTTGTTTGCAGACCTTGTTTCCTTTGTTCTCGGATCTCAAGAAAAATTTGTTATGCGCCACAGGATCCTAAACGGAACTCTCCTCGCGGGAATCATTGCCATGGGAGTGGGCCTTAGTTCTGAATTCTTTCGAGAAGGATTTGAAATGGGTGGCCTCATCGCTTTGTGGGTAGCATTTGGTTTTGCTTGTATTTTTTATTATCTAGCAAGGTTCCAAAACAAATTTCAAAGCCTCATCCTTCCTACTTTTATCATCAGTTCGCTTACTTCATTTTTGCAGATTCAATACAGTGGTGGGATTGTCAGTGCCAACCTGATGTTACTTGCTCCTATCTTGGTTTTGAATATGCTCATTCTCGGAAAAAAATTTGATTGGTTGGCAATTGTATTTTTTGTCTCCGCCGTTTTTGTTTTGAATTCCATACAAACCTATCACCCTGAATGGTTTTTTGATTATTCCACTGACAAAGCGAGGCGTGAAGACTTTCTCATCACAGGCATTTCGATTTTATTTTTACTGGGACTTATGTTACGCACCCTCAACCGCTCTTATGAAGATGCCATCGGTGAGGTGAGTCGTTTGAAATACCAACAAGATGGAGATTATTATCTCACTTCACTTCTCATTCGCCCGCTATCAGGAATTCGAATTCATTCTCAAACAGTGGAATTCCAAACCTATATCAAACAAAAGAAATCATTCCAGTTTAAGAGTCGGGAGTATGAACTCGGTGGTGATATCTGTGTTGCCGACCAAATTGTCCTTCGCGGTCGCAGTTATTCTGTATTTGCCAATGGGGATGCCATGGGAAAATCCATGCAAGGAGCCGGTGGGGTTCTTGTTTTTGGAACAGCCTTTCGAGCCCTTGTGGAAAGAACTCATAGAGAAGGAATTTTATCTGGATACTACCCTGAACGTTGGTTGCATACAGCTCTCAGTGATCTCAATGATGTTTTTGAAGGATTTGACGGTTCTATGTCCATGTCTCTCCTACTTGGTTTGGTTGATGAGGAAAATGGATTTTTATACTACATCAATGCAGAACATCCCTTTCCCATTCGTTATCGAGATGGAAAGGCAAGTTTTCTTTCTGAAGAGGCTACCAATTTCAAATTGGGGATGCATAAAGACAAAGCAAGGATCGAAACCTGTTGGATTCGTCCAGGAGACACCATTATTCTTGGTTCTGATGGGAGAGATGATCTCAGTATTGGCTTTGATGCTAAGGCCAATCGTGTGATCAATGTAGATCATACCTCTATTTTACGCCAAGTGGAGGAAAGTAGTGGAGACATTGAATCTCTTGGAAAACGCCTTCAAAAAGTGGGTGAATTGACAGATGACCTTTCCTTACTCAGCATTCGGTTCCGCTTTCAATCTGCCGAGGATATGAAACTTCATGAAAACGAACTACAAGAATCAATTCGTTTGATCCAGAAAAACAATTATAAGGAAGCCCTTAATTTGCTTAAAGAGTATGCGGAGATTCACGGCTCTGACCCGGCAGTATGGAAATTATTGTACCGAGTGTATCGTAAACTGGAGAAACCGGCAGAAGCGGGTCTTGCAGCTGAGAATTTTTCGAATCTCCATCCCTCTGGACTCCAAATGATCCTCGATGGAGCCATTCAATATGCAAAAGCAAACTTAATTGGAGAGGCAATCGACATGGCAGAACGGATTTACAGTCGTAAACCTGAGGTAATTCCCGTGATCAGGATCCTAAGCAGACTCTATCAAAAGTCAAAACGTCCTGATAAAGCAGAAGAATACCAAAAAGAAATCCATCGTTTACAAAATGACCGCCTAAAATCAGAAGAAACAGGATGAATCCGTATTTAGGGGTTAGGTGAATTGATCTTACCAATTTTTAAGGGTTATGATTTTGATCTTCTGTAGATAAATTCATTAAACTAGAATCATTTTCAAATAAATGAGTCATGTTTTATCATACAAAAAAAAATGAATTTACTTTTAATAATCCTAGCTTTGATATCGTACCCAGAAGGAAGATTTGATATTATCTTCATAAGGTTACACGTATGGAAGAAAACGAAACAATAGAAATACCACAGATTCAAGAAGAACCTGCTCCGGAAGTGGCAGTAGTGGTTAAAAAAGCAGCTCCTAAGAAGAAAAAAGCCGCAAAAAAGAAAGCAGCTAAGAAAAAAGCTAAAAAAGCGGCTCCTAAAAAGAAAAAGGCAGCTAAGAAGAAGAAAGCGGCAAAGAAAAAAGCTAAGAAAGTAGTCGCTAAAAAGAGACCTGCGAAAAAGAAAACTGCTAAGAAAAAAGCAGCGAAGAAGAAAGTCGCAAGAAAGAAAAAAAGACGTTAATTACGTAAGATTGGGATAATAGAACCTCCAAAGCAATGTATTTAGCTTTGGAGCTATTATCCCATTCATTTGCCTTCCACTGATCTCAAGTAAATTAGTTTATTTGATTCCTTTTGACTTTAGCCACTTTTGTTTCTGACTTTCCCCATACCATTTGAGAAGTGGTGATAATTTCCCCATAAGCCAAGGGAAAATGGCTACAAGTCTTGAGACTAGCCCATCAGAATACGGTACATAAATTTCCAACGTCCCTTTTTTTATCCCTTGGAGAACTGCTTTCGCCACTGCATCTGGTGGTTGTACTGGATTGATCCAATTGAGAACAGTTCCGCCATTTAGTGCCTCATGTAAAAGCATAGGTGTGTCCACAGCTGCAGGATAAATTCCAGAAACCTTAATATTGGTATTTTTTAGTTCTTCATAGAGTGCGGTTAAAAAACCTCTAAGACCAAATTTACCTGCTGAATAAATGGAAGAATCAGCCAAGGCAACAATGCCACCGATCGACACCACCGAGACAATGGATCCTTGGCCTTGTTTCAGCATTAGTGGTAAAATTCCATGAATGATTTGAATCGGACTTAGTAAATTGATCCAAATTTGCCTATTTATATCTTTCAATGATTGGCTCGTAAAAGGTCCTTCTTTTGTATACCCTGCATTATTGATTAAAACATCAATAGACGGACAGTCTCTTTGGATGTTTTGAACTAACTTTTGGATATCATCAGGATTCGTTTGGTCACAGACATAAAACTTTGGATTTCCTTTCAAAAGCCCTTTGATTCTTGTCATTTTCTCTAAGCTAATATCAGAAAGTAACAATTGATAACCTTCATCTTCTAATCTGATGGCAATTGCTTCCGCAATGGCTCCGCCCCCTCCGGTAATCAGAGCAAATTTATGATTCTGATTCATTTTGATTCTCCCGTAGATGGGAGTGTCTCTGATTTTAAACTTGATTGGTTTGATTTTTTTAAGAAATGAAACTGGCCTGGACTCAGTTCTTTCCATCCCATTTTCTTTTGAATTTTGGCTCTGTAATTTTTATAGGCGACTTGGTTCACATAAACGGAATGTCTGCCAGTATTTAAATAGTGAATATTTCCGTTTAAAGGCGGTGTGTCCGATTTTATGTATTTTGAAAATCGAATTGCCGATGGATCAGATTTCCGTTTTGATTCAATGTAAGATGCGATTAAATTCGCCATTTCATCAAACATTTTGTAAGCACCGCCGTCAGTTTCCATATAACCTAGAGCATATAAGTTTTCAAAGTTTCGATTGAATAAGGTTAAGTAGAGATCTGGCCTACCATGTTTCCATTCGAAATATTTTTGATCCATGTATGGGATAGACCAGTTATATCCAGTGGCAAGGATAATGATGTCTATTTTTTCTTTAGACCCATCTTTGAACACCACTGAATCACCTTCTAGTTTTTGAATGTCCGGTTTTGCAATGACATCCCCATGTCTTAAATTATGTATTAACTGATCGTTGATGATTGGATGAGTTTCAAATATCTTATGATCAGGTGCAGGCAAACCAAGTTTTGTTAAATCACCGACGATCAACTTCAACAATTTCCCAAATACCAATTGAGATATCCAGTTTGGAATCCAATGAGCTCCGTCTCCAAATACATCTGCAGGTTGTCCGAAAATATGTTTTGGTATAAAATGATAACCTCTTCTAACACTAATAAATGCTTGGTTAGCATTGGCTCCTGCATCGCAAGCAATATCACAACCAGAGTTTCCAGCACCAACAATCAATGTGCGTTTCCCACGAAATATGTCTGGCGATTTATAGTTTACACTATGTAATATTTGTCCGGTAAAACTATTTTCTCCTTCTAAATTAGGTTGGTTCGGTGACCAAGTAATTCCACTGGCGCAAACGATTCCTCCGAATATATACTTTTCCTTGGAACTTGTTTCTACAAACCAAAGGCCATCCTGTTCTTTTATTTCGCTAATTGATGTATTAAACTGAATGGAAGGGTAGAGGCCAAATGTTTTGGCAAATTCTCTGTGGTATTTTAAAATTTGCCTATTGGATGGATAATCTGGATAGTCATCAGGCATTGGGAAATCAAAATAACTGGATAAATATTTTGAAGAGATAAAGTGAGCGCTTTCATACATGGGAGATCCTGGATTATGAATGTCCCAAATTCCACCCACATCGTTATGTTTTTCAAAAACCTGAAATGGTATCCCTTTTGAAAGTAGGGATCTTGCCATAACAAGGCCAGCTGGCCCCGCACCAACGATACAAATTGTATCTGATTTATCTATAATTCTATTAGAGTCAGATTGATTGTTTTTTACAGGATCCATTTTCCCCTCGTTTTTTAATATGATCAATGATCACGTTTATTGGATCATTGATCATATTTTGGAATGAGTCAAGATCTAAATTGAAATTAAGAAAAAAAGAAGTGCAAATAAACGCAAAAAAAATCTCCTTTTCCTATGAGTCTCGAGTTCAAAGTCCCCGTTCAAAGCAGAAGCCGAGATCGAGTGGAACTCATTTTAAAAACAGCAAGGGACTTAATTGGTGAAAAAGGAATCGATGCCGTAAGTATGCGGGAAATCGCCCAAACCGCTGGAATTCAAATTGGATCTTTGTACCAATACTTCCCGGGAAAGAGCGTTTTATTATTAACAATCATGAATCAATACTATGATTCCTTGTATGAAGAAACAAAAAAAATCTTAGAGCCTGTGCAGACAATTTATGAATTGGAAATAGCTTCTGAAAAAGCTTTTAAACAGTTTGTTTCTATATTTCAAAAAGATCCAGCACTGGCCAATCTCTGGGCGGGTGCCAGGGCCATACCTGAATTAGTTTCCGAGGACAATCGCGATACCTATCGAAATGCTGACTTAATCGTAAAAACTACTTTGCGTTGTCTTCCGAACTTAAAGGAATCGGAAATCCGACCTTTCGCATTGTATTTTAGTCACACCCTTGGAATGGTCATTCGGTTTGTTCGGGAAATTGATGGGGAACATGGCAAAGCGGTTATGAAGGAAACATTAGAAATTCTCAAACTAAAACTAAGAGTATATGAAAAATTGGCCAAACAAAAATCAAAACCCAAAAAGGTGATTCACAAAAACTAAGAAAAAAACATTTTGAAGATTTTGGAAAAGGTAATTTATATCTTTTGGTATTTCTTTGCTTGTTTTTTGTTTTCTGGATCAAGTTCAATTGCTTCTGGATGGAAAACAATATTCCAATACCGAAGGATATAAGCAAGGACACCTGCTGATAAAACAAAGATCAGCACATAAGCTGAGATTTCAGGATGGAGTAAAAAAGGATAGGGTGCTCCGAACTGTAAGAAGTAAGGTAAAGACATATACCAAATGACAGAAACGGCCACGATCCCCACTCCAAATTTTCCCCACCAGTTCGGTCTACCTTGCAAACCTCTTTTTAAATACAAATACCCGCCAAGCCAAACACCAAGAACTTCTCGGATGAAGTAAACAATGAGGATCCAACTGGGAAAATCAAAATGAATGGTAACAACAAAAAGTCCTCCTAAGGTTACGAATTTATCGCAAACTGGATCTAAGTATCTACCGAGAGTTGTTTCTTGGTGGAGGAGTCGAGCAAAGAGCCCATCTAAATAATCACTAAAAACGGCAGCGAGTGCGTAAAATATGGAAGCAAATAACTCTTTTAAGTTTGCCGGATCATGTGCATAGGTATAAGTGCTCTGGAAAAAAAAAGGTAATAACAACACTCGAGAAATAGAGAGAAAGTTGGAAAGGGTAAAGATACGATCCTTGAAAAGATCTTTGGCTTTTTTTTCTTCAATTTGCATAGAACCAATACCAGATTCTAAAAATTCTAACGAAAGGCAAGAAAACAAATGAAAACAGTGTTGACTCTCGGGGTCGATTCTATAGTTTGGTTTTTATTCCGATGGAGTTGTAGCTCAGTTGGTTAGAGTGCCTGCCTGTCACGCAGGATGTCGCGGGTTCGAGCCCCGTCAACTCCGCCATCGGTTTTTCCCCTTTATTCTATATACTCTTCTTTTTCCTTCTTAAACAAAATCTGATTTTCTTCTTCTAAAACCCTTGCCACTTGTACAATTTTACTTCTTGCTTCGTTAATCTCTCGTAAGGTGACTCGGGGTTTCATATCCAGAGCATCTAAAATATCTTCTGATCTATTTTGGCTCATATTGTTTAAGAATTTTTTTCGAATTTCATCACCAGCTCCACGGATGGCAAGAGAGATTGCCGTATCATCGGCGAGCCTGTTGATGAGGATTCGCATTTCTTTATTATCAAGTGACAAGATATCTTCGAAAGTATAGAGTTTTTCACGCACTTGGTCGGCCACATCGGGAGAGGATTCTTCTAATTCCGAAAGGATGGTTTCTTCTGCCCCTTTTTCCATAAAGTTCAAAATGTTCGCAAGGACATGAGCACCACCGGCCTCGGAGTATTCCTGTTTGTCCCTTTCTTCGTATCGTTTCTTTAAGATACGGGCTATGTTTTGGATCACATCGGGATGGGTTTTGGATGTGGTGGCGAGTCGTACTGCGATCTTCGCCTGTTCTGGTTTGGGAAAGAGTTTCAAAACATCGGCTGCTTTTTTCGGATCTAAATGAGAAAGGGTTACGGCAATGATCTGAGGAGATTCTGTCCCAAGCATTCCTTGTAAAACAGAGGGCTCTACTTGGTTTAAAAATTCAAAATCGTTCTTTGTTTCTTCTTTATGGATCTTCTTTAAGATCACATTGGCTTTTTCTGTTCCCACAGTTTGTTCTAGAAGGGATTTTGCGGTAGAAAGTCCACCGGAAGTGGTATCGTTTAAGTCTTCAATGGTATTATGAAATTCTTTGAGAATGACTTCTCTTTCTTCTTTGGATATGGATCTGATTTTGGACATTTCCAGAATCACAGCCTCAAGCATGGAGTCATCTAGGTGTTTTAGAACATCGGCAGCTCTTTCTTTGCCAAGGGATAAAAGGAGGAGGGCGGCTTTCCGTACGCCAGGCGTGGCAGCGGTTGTGTTCTCAGGCTTCATGTGACATAATTCTCCCGGTTTCCTGATACTGTCAAAAAAAACTTACGTAATGAGACAAAATTTTCTAAAGGTCTCATTAACTTCGTACGATACCCTTTGTAAGTTACAAAGATAAGGGAAACAAAACCAGATGGACAAAGCACATAAATTCAAAAACACACTCGAAAGATACATCCACTACCGTGGAATCGACATCGTTCTCCACCTAAAAGACGGACAAAGCATTGAACTCGATAAAAATCGCCAAATGATGGACGACGTTGTGATCGGGAACTTGGCAAATGGAGTGGTCCGTATCCCCATCGCCGACATCCAAAGCGCAGACTTTTTTGCCGCTTAATCCTAACTAAAAATCAAAAAGGTTCAAGCAAGACCTGCCATCAGGCTAGGCTCTTCTAAAAGGCTTTTTAAGGTTCTTAGGAATTCGGCCCCGACAGCACCATCGATCACTCGATGGTCGCAGGAAAGGGTCAGAGACAGAACTCTTCCTGCTACCACAGAACCATTTTCCACAACAGGTTTTTCTTCCACAGAACCCACTGCCAGGATTCCACTTTCTGGTTCGTTGATGATGGCCGTAAACCGACTGATTCCATACATCCCCAAATTGGAAATGGTAAAGGTTCCATCGGAAAACTCTTCGGGTTTTAGTTTCCGTTCGCGAGCTCGTTTGGCGAGTTCCTTTACTTCTTTGGAGATTTCCAAAACTGATTTTTTATCTGCATTTCGTATGACAGGCGTTAAGAGACCTCCATCCAAAGAGACCGCAATTCCGATGTCCACTCGACCGAATTGTAAAATGGAATCTCCTTGAAAACTAGCGTTTACCTTGGGATGGAATTTAAGGGCTGTTGCTGTTGCTTTCACGATGATATCATTTAAGCTGACCTTTACTTGGTCTTCTGGGCCTAAATGTTTTTGGAATTCCAAAAGTCCTGAACGAAAGGTTTCCAAACCTTTCGCGTTCACATCCACATTCAAATAAAAGTGGGGGAGATTTTGTTTTGATTCCGTGAGTCGTTTGGCAATGGTTTTACGCATTCCATTTAAGGGAACTACTTCATCGGGAAGGGGGGCTGATGTTCCGGACACTCGAGGGTTTGTTCCTTTGTTTAATGTATCCAGTACATCGTTTTTGGTGATTCTCCCTTCGGGGCCCGTGCCAATGACGGTATGTAAATCGATTCCGTGTTCGATGGCGATGGACTTCGCCAGTGGAGAAGCAAGAACACGTAAACTTCCTCGGTTGGAAGAAATTCCTGCACCAGCTCCATTTTCTCTCGTGATTTGCGTTTGAGGTTGTATGGATGCAGTGGAGGTTTCGTTCACTGGTTTCGTTATGGTCGGGTCTTGCTTTGGCTCTTGATTTACGATTTCCTTAGGAGAGGTTACTTCGGTAGTCAGACTTTGTGTTGGTGCTGCTTTTGGTGGAATTCCAGCTAACAGGGATGCGATGTCTTCTCCTGGTTTTCCAATCACAGCCAGTGCTACTCCGACTTTTAACTTGGCACCTTCCGTATGTAAGATTTTTAAAATCACACCGGATTCAAAGGCTTCCATTTCCATCACTGCTTTGTCTGTTTCTACTTCTGCGATGATGTCACCGGGAGACACAGAATCTCCTTCTTTTTTTAACCATTTCACAATGGTTCCTTCCTCCATCGTGGGCGAAAGTTGGGTCATTTCTTGGATTTTTGCCATTATGGTTCTCCTACTGTAACATCTCGCGGATGGTATCGGCAACTCTTGTTGCATTGGGCAAACTCATTCTTTCTAAGTTGGCAGCGTAAGACATCGGTACGTCCATTTGTGTGACTCGTTCTACTGGATGGTCCAAATAAGCAAAAGCATTCTTTTGGATAAGGTAAGCAATCTGTGCTCCAAATCCAGCGACTGGCCATCCTTCTTCTACAACCACGGCACGGTTTGTTTTTTTTACCGATTCGTAGATCAGATTTTCATCTAACGGACGTAAACTGCGTAAGTCCACAATCTCCACAGAGATTCCTTCTTTTTCTAAGATAGAAGCTGCTTCTTCCGCAAATCCGAGGGCCCTCGACCAAGTGATGAGGGTAATGTCAGTACCTTTCCGTTTAATTTCTCCCAGACCTAATGGGATTGTGTATTCCTGTTCCGGAACTTCTCCCTTGGAACCGTATAACACTTCTGATTCGATAAAGATTGTGGGGTTATTGTCCCTGATGGATGATTTGAGTAACCCGTAAGCATCTTTCGGTGTGGCAGGACAAACCACTTTGAGTCCAGGGCAATGGGCATACCAGGATTCAAAAGCTTGGGAATGTTGAGCGCCCAGTCTCCCTCCCGCACCACCGGCACCACGAAAGACAATCGGCATCGGGAACTGCCCGCCACTCATATAATTCATTTTCGCTGCGGAGTTGATGATTTGGTCAATGGCAACAAGAGAAAAATTCCAAGTCATAAATTCTATGATGGGACGTAGACCCACCATGGCAGAACCCACTCCAATCCCCGCAAATCCATTTTCGGAAATAGGTGTGTCAATCACTCGTTCTTCACCAAACTTATCCAGCATTCCTTGCGAAACTTTATAAGCTCCTTGGTAATGACCGACTTCTTCTCCCATCAGATAGATGGAAGGATCTTTTTCCATCTCTTCCACCATGGCTCTGTTTAGCGCCTCTCTATAAGTAAGGATGGCCATTTATTTATCCTCCGCATACACATGCTTGTGTAGTTGAGAAAGGGGAGGTTCCGGTGAGGTCTCAGCATACTCGTAGGCTTCTTCAATTTGAGTTTGGATTTCTAAATCCATTTTGTCCAATTCCTCTGTTTTAATACCACCTAATTCTAGTTCGTGTCTTGCTCGCATGAGAGGATCTTTCTTTTTATAAGCTTCCAATTCTTCCTTCGTTCTATATTTTGCAGGATCGGACATGGAGTGTCCGCGGAAACGGTAAGTGGAAACTTCAATGAGAGTGGGTCCTTCACCGCGCCTCGCTCGTTCCACCGCTACTTGCACGTGGTCTCTTACTTTTCTCACTTCATCGCCTTCGATATGGTCACGAGCCATGTCGTATGCATAAGCCCGAACCGAAACATCTTTGACTGCAAGAGCTCGGTATTCTGGTGTTCCCATTGCATAATGGTTATTCTCGCAAATAAAAACAACAGGGAGTTTCCAAATGGCCGCAAGGTTTAAGCCCTCATGGAAGGATCCAATATTGGCTGCACCTTCTCCAAAAAAACAAATGGTAACTGAATCTTCTTTTTTGAATTTGGAGGCAAAAGCAATGCCGGCAGCAAGAGAGATATGACCACCAACAATCCCGTGCCCACCCATAAAGTGAGCGTTACGGTCAAAGAAATGCATCGAACCGCCGTTACCTTTTGAAATTCCAGTTCCTTTTCCAAATAACTCTGCCATGAGAGGTTTTGGATTCAAACCTCTGGCCAAAGCATGGCCATGGTCACGATAAGTAGAAACAATATAGTCTTTCGGAGTTAGGGCCGCAATGGAACCAACTCCAACTGCTTCTTGGCCAATGTACAAATGTAAAAAACCGCCAATCTTTCCCACGCTATAGGCCTTGGCTGCGGCTTCCTCAAACTTTCGTATAAGTACCATTTGTCTGTAGAACTCTTTTAATTCGCTCACGGATTGTGAGTCTTTGGGGATAGAAGAAACCAAATAGAACCTCCAAAACCTCTAAAAAACTACACTATTTAGACGCAGAAGGAAAGCAAAAATCTTGCTCTCAGAGGGTATCCTATGAGACACTTTCTATAGGATAGTTATGAAAATTACGAATGCCGGTATCGAATTCTTAGAATTCAATGAATTTAAAAATTTTGCTGTTGATTATGATTTGTTAGGTTCTGTATCTCTTAGTGAACCTGTTGTTGGTAAAAATGGAAATATCCTAATCAAAGAAAAAGTTGCAATTAAAGAAAACATTTTAAATAAACTGGAAGGTATGGAAGGAAACTACATTCCTTCATTTAAATTAGCAATGTCCAAGGATTTGATGAGAATGCTTCGGATGGTTCTCTCCAAGGCTATTTTAAGTCGAATCGAAGACAGATCCAATGAATTTATTTTCCATTTGTATGAACAAAATGCGGAACGAATGGCAAGTTTGAAAGGTATCATTCAAAATTCTTTTTATTCAAAATCCCTGGCCTTATCTTTTTTCCGAATCCTACTCACTCATAAAGAGTTTTTCAACCATCTTGCTGACTTTGGACTTTTGAGTTTAGGCTCGGTCATTCAAAAACAATACGGTTTTAAAATGGTGAACCGTTTTAGTTTTTTAGCTGGTCTTTGTGCTGATATTTCTGTTTCTAAAGAAGGTTTATACAAACAAAGTTTTTTTGGATCTTCTTTAACTCCTGCGGTAAATCTTTCTTTAGAAATTGCAAGAAAACTTAACCTTCCGGAAGAAGTCATCAGTGCTATTAATAATCATGGCTCCAGTAATTTTGAAATTCCTGGGGTGGTTCCTGCCACAGTCAACGTTGAAGAACTTCGCAAACACCAACTCAACCAAGACTTATTGACAGGTAGTGGGATGGAAGATGATGCCAGTGATGATGAAGAAGAAGCTGGTGAGTATGCAGATGACACAGCAGAAGTGACACTGGATGCTTTAAAAATTGCACGTTATATCATTGAGAATTTAAAAGCGACGAATGATAAAGAACATGTTTCTGAGAAACTTCTTGTAATGTTTACTTACAATGCGGAGAAGGGAGTTTTTCGTAAAGACCTTGCCGATCCTATGATCCACCGGTTTAAAGAATTTGACCAAGCCATCAAAAGAATTCGCACGATTGCAGAGATAGAAAACAAATGTAAGTTCCAAACTTCTGCTTGGGCCTATCCCAAACCAAAAGCAGCACAGATTCTTTGCCGGGACAAAAATTACCAATGTCCGTGGATTGTGAATGGTTGGGATTTACGGATCATTTCTCCCCAAGATCCTTTCGGTCATATCGGAACCTCACTTGATGTGGGAACCTATCCTAAATGTGCTTTGGAAGAAGAACTCCATGCAAAGATTAAGTATTCGGAAAGTTAAAAGCGTTTTGTAAGGTTTGAATTTTTGATTTATTTTTTTACTTATTAGCCGGTGGGAAAGTAAATCAAAAATTTGTTTTTAGAAATGGAATCCTGTAGAAAATAAAAAACCAACCGTAAAAACGGTTGGTTCTCTTTTTACAGAAAAAGATGATTAGAAACCTGCTGGTTTTTTAATGTCTTTTGTTGCGTCTTTAATCGCGTTGTTCGCAGCTTTTTTAGCTTCTGCTTCTGCAGTTTTTACTGCTGCATCTACTTTTTTCTCTACTTCTGTAGTTACTTTTTTCGCTGCATCTTCAACAGTTTCGATTTTTTCTTCAACAACTGGTTCTTCTTTTTTGCAGAAAGCAAGTCCAGAAGCCATAGTTACACCAAGAATTAAAACGAGTAGTTTTTTATTCATTGAAAGTTTTCTCCTAAAATCTTTTAATTCTGCCAAAGCTACTCGATTACGATTTCCAATGAAAGAAATTTCTTTATTTCTTTAGAAAATTATCCCTTAGGAACAAATGTAAGGAATTCTTCTACTTCCTTCTTGCTTCCAATAATGAGCGTTGTTCTTTCATGTAGCTCTTTCGGACTGAGGTCCAGAATCCTTTCACCTTTTACCGTCACTGCCATTCCACCTGCCTGTTCGGCTATATAGGCCATTGGTGCGGCTTCATACAATAAACGTAATTTTCCATTCGGGTATTTAGAGGATTTTGTATCGTTAGGATATAGGAAAATCCCACCTTTGAGTAAGTTTCTATGGAAATCCGCTACGAGGGAACCGATGTAACGAGCAGTTTTCGGTTTTTTTCCTCCTTCGATGGACTTGATTTTTTGAAGGTAGGCCTGGACTTCTGGAGACCAATACGAGGCATTTCCCTCATTAGCAGAATAAATGTCCCCAGACTCTGGCATTTGCATATGGGGATGAGAGAGTAAAAATTCCCCCACACTTGGATCTAAGGTAAAACCGGAAACTCCCTTTCCAGTGGAGAGGACAAGCATGGTAGACGATCCATAAATGATATAACCAGCACAACGTTGTAAATGGCCTTTTTGGAGGAGGTCTCGTTCTTCCCCAGGTTCTTTCGAATTGGGTTCTAATCTTTGGTGGATAGAAAATATCGTTCCGATGGATACATTCGTGTCAATATTCGAGGATCCATCAAGAGGGTCGATCGCCATCGTGTACTTACCCATATTGTATCCACCAGGGATTGGGATGATATTTTCATGTTCTTCGCTGGCTAGGACACAAAGGTGACCACAAATTTTAAGAGATTGGTTGAAGGCATTGTCTGCGTATTGGTCCAATTTCATTTGGGTTTCGCCTTGGACATTGGTATCTTCGGTAGCACCAAGGATATCGTCTAGGAGTCCGGCCTTTCTGACTTCTCGACCTACAATTTTGGCTGCGTAAACGAGGTGGCTGAGTAGGGCGGTAAATTCTCCGGAGGCATGAGGGATTTTGAGTTGCTCTTCTAGAATGAATTGCGATAGAGAGATGAGTTTTTTTTGTTTCGGTGTTGCGTTCACAGGTTCCCCGAGTAGTTTTTACTCCATTTTGGGGAGATCACGTTAGGAGCAATCCTTTCTCCTTTTGATTGCCCTTGGTGCATCCGATACTAAAACTAGATTCTCATGATAAATCCAACACATGTAAGCACATCACCCTGTATGCAAATGACAGAATACCATGCAAGAAGGCTGGGAATCAGTTTTGCCAGTGTCGGAGTCCATTTGGGCTGGGTCTATCTTGCGGGCGAAATTGTTTATGAATTTGGTAGGACGGAAAAAGAGGATTGGCTCCGAGGACTTGTTTCCGAAAAGATGCCAGACCTGGTTCGTCATTTGGAGTTTTTAGATCCAAGACCACTGGGGAGTTTTTCGGAACTCGGAAGAGAGTTAAAAATAAGTATCATGCGCCTTCCGGAAGGGGAAGTACCCGTTTTTATTCTCGTGGTTCAGGATATGGAACCAGAACTTTCCAAACGAAACTGGGAAGATCTATCCAACCAGGTTTTGACCTTTTGCGCGACGGGGATTTCTTTACGAGAAAAGAACTTTCTGGATTTTCAAACGATTACAGATCCTATCCGAAAGAAAATGGAGAAATCATTTTCTGGGGATGTGCAGTCGGGAGTGATTGCTTTTTTTCACCTGCAAGACCTTTCTCCTTTTTTCAAACCAATGGGGGTGGTCAAAAGCCAAGAAATCTTAAGGGAAGTCACAACCACTCTCCACAAAGAAACGAGAGAAAATGAGTTCAACTTCCAATTGAACCCAAGATCCTATTTTCTATTTTGTCCGGGAGAGACCTTGGATGGGGCGAACAACAGGTTTGGATCGCTTTACTTTCCCTCTAAACATTTAATTTTGGATTATAAATTGAAGATTTTTCCGATCGACAAGGCCATTTTGACGGATGATTCCCGGTTTTCTTCGATTTTCATCGAAAATTTCTGAATCCTTTTCCTGCTGAATTGACAAATCAGGGCGGTTTCCGATACCGTCAAAACTAGACCATTTTTACAAAAGGACAGTTGTTTGTCTATGACCCCACAAGTAGGGATTTATTTAAAAGAAGGGGAATCTATCGAGGCGGCGCTTCGACGGTTCAAAAGAGATTGTGCGAATGCTGGAATCATGAGCGAAATCAAACGTAGAGAATACTTTGAAAAGCCTAGCGTTGTGAAAAAGAAAGCTGTTGAGGCTGCAAAACGCAAACGAGACAAAAAGAAAAGATTATTCGCTAAAAAAGATAAACTTTAATCTTTAAGCCGGTTTTCCTATGACCCTGCAAGAGACGATCAATACCGATCTAAAGACGGCCTTAAAGGCTAAGGATGAAGCCGTCCTTGGCACTTTGCGTCTCTTAAAAGCAGAAATTCAATATGAATTAACTAAAACCGGTGCTTCCGAACTTTCTGACACTGCAGTCATGCAGATCCTAAAATCCAATTTCAAACGAAGAAAGGACACTGCTGTCGAATACGACAAAGCCAATCGTCCAGATCTTTCGAAAAAAGAAATTCAGGAAGCAGAAGTCATCTCACGTTATATTCCAAAAGAAGTCTCCGATGAAGAAATCTCTAAGGCTGTTACCGAAGCCATGGGAGAGTTAAATGTTAGCGGAGCCCAGGATATGGGAAAGGTGATGGGTAAAGTAATGGCAAAATTTAAAGGACAAAATATAGACGGCTCCAAGGTATCCTCCCTCGTTAAACAAGCACTTAGCGTCCGTTAATACTGTTATACTGTGAATCCTTACCAAAGTTTTAAAGAAAGAGTTCGCAGAGAAGTCTCTATTGATTCATACATCAACAGATTCGTTCCCTTACGTCGTATGGGAAGAAACCTTGTTGGAATTTGTCCTTTCCATAATGAAAAAACTCCTTCCTTTAATGTAAACGCAGAAGGCGGATTTTATCACTGCTTTGGATGTAAGGCTTCTGGCGATTTGTTTCGTTTTGTGATGGACTACCAAAAGGTAGACTTTCTCAAATCTTTAGAAATTCTTTCCGATTATTCTGGCATTCCTTTGGTTGAAAGAACCAAAGAGGAAGAAGAATCCGAACGTAAAAAAGAAGCCCTTTATCAAGTTTCGCAAAAAGCCTTAGAATACTTTCAGAGGAATTTAAATACCAGTGCTGGTGAAGTGGCTCTCAAATATTTAGAATCACGCGGGATGTACTCGGAAGATTTAAAAGTTTTTAAAATTGGATTTGGGCTTCCTGGATTTGGTAATTTGCGATCAGAGCTTTTTAAAACAGAAGCAGAAGTGAAGTTAGGGGAGCAGCTCGGTCTACTCAAACGCCAAGACCAAAACAAAGATCCTTATGATTTTTTTCGTAGTCGGATTATGTTTCCCGTGATTGATACAAGAGGACGAGTTATTGCTTTTTCGGGAAGGATTCTCGGCGATTCAGAAGAAGCCAAATACATCAATAGTCCCAACTCTCTGATTTACGATAAAAGCCGGACTTTTTATAATTTGAACCTAGCCCAAGATAGCATCCGTAAAACCAGAGAAGCTGTCATCGTCGAAGGTGTGTTTGATGCCATTGGACTCTTTCGTAAAGGAATTGAGTTTGTGGTCGCACCGCTCGGAACGGGTTTTACCGAAGGCCATGTTCGTATTCTCAAAAATATGGCGGACAAAGTGTACTTAATGATGGATTCGGATAAAGCGGGAACCAAAGGTGCTTTTCGTGCTGTAAACCTACTTTCAAAAGAAGGTGTAGTGGTAAAAGTCTGCCATATCCCAGAAGGAAAAGATCCTTTCGATTATTCCCTCCATCATAACAAACAAGAAATTCGTGATTTATTAGAATCGGCAGCTCCTGCTTCGCAATTTATGATCAGGGAGATTCTCGGTGGTGCCGGTCCTTCCTCTTTGGCAGAAGAAAAACAAGCCGGAGTCAAAAAACTTTTTGAATTCCTAAAACCCATGGAAAAAGAAACGGACAAACAAGTCTATTTAGAAGAGGGGGCACGCCAACTCGGACTCTCTTTTTCTTCGCTTTTTCAGGATTTTCGTGGCAAGCCGGGTGTAACTTCGACCCCCTCTGTGGTCGATACTAAAAAAGAACGGACTCCTGCCAAACCTGGGAAACTTTCACCAGTTTTGGTTTGTGAACGGAAAATGATCGCAATGCTCATTCAGAATTTGGAACTTTTTAGTTTCGCGGATGATTTGTTATCACTGGAGTTTCGAGATGAAGTATCCGCTTTTCTTTGGGACTATTTATATACTAAGTATTTGCAGAATGAGAACCTAACAGCTGCAGAAATTCTTTCGAGGGAAGAGATTCCTTCGGAGTACCTGGGAATGATTGCCGAACATTTTACGGCCGATGAATCGACAACACCAGGGTTATTTAAGGGGATGTTTCTTTACCATGCGGATTTGTTGGATGACGCAAGGATGGAAGAACTTGTCAAAGAGATGGCCAAACCTGACTTAACGATTGAAGAAAAGAACAATCTTTTGTCAGAACTTTCACTTTTAAAAAGTGAAAAAAATAAGAGATCCGTGTATCTCCGAACGATCCAAACGTTAGAAGTATAAAGAGGATAGAGGTAGAATGGAAAATCTAGCAAGCCTACCAGAAGTACAAAAGATCATCTCGATCGGTAAAGCAAATCGAGAGGTATCTTATGATGAAATCAATGAAATACTTCCGGATAAAATCTTAAATTCCGAAAAGATCGATGATGTCTTTACTCTCTTACACGAGATGGGGATTGAAATTGTTGAAGAGTATTCCAAAAAATCTTTGGAAGAGTCTAGTTCCCTCACAACGACTAAAGAAGAGACAACCAAAGAAACGAAAGAGAAACCTGCACGTAAAAAAAGAGAGTCCAGTGTTTCTTCTAGTTCAGAAGACCCAATTCGCCTTTATTTAAAAGAAATTGGTAAAGTATCTCTTATCTCTGGAGAAACAGAAGTGTTTCTTGCCAAACGCATTGAGAAGGGTGAAAAAATCATTGAAGAAACCATTCTTAGTTCTTCGATTTTACGTCAAAACTTTGCAAAACTCATTCCGAAGATAAAGTCCAAAAAAATCAAAGTTTATGACTTGGTCAAAGTGGACAAAATGTACGCCCTCAATCAAGAGCAGGCGGACAAATTAGAAAAAGTATTTTTTGAAAATATGGAACTCATCCAACAGGATGAAAAAGTTCTCAACGAATCCACAAACCGCATTCGTAAGTATTCTGAAAATTCTAAGAAGTTCAAAGAACTCAAAGAAAAAATCGATTTATCTACTGGCAAAATTGACGAAGCGATTCGGAAAATTGGAGTTTCTCAAAAAGAAATCCAAAAGATCTCTCAAAAGATCAAATCAATGGTTTTTCGTGTTAAGGAAATTGAAAAACATTTCCTTAAAATCAAAGCCAAATACGGACATGACGTTCGTGAAATCAAAGCCCTCAACCGTTTCATTGAAAAAAATGAAAACCTAGATGAAATCGAAAAGATGATGGGTTGTGATATTGATGAAGTCAGAGAAGTCATCAAAGATATCCGTAACAACGAAAGAAAACTCCGTCGTATGGAACAGGAAGCTGGTTCTCCTGTCGGCGAAATCAAAGACTGGGGTGAAAAAATCATCAAAGGTGAGAGAGAAATTGCACAAGCCAAAAGAGAACTTGTGCGAGCAAACCTTCGTTTGGTGGTCTCCATCGCAAAACGTTATGCGAATCGCGGGATGCATTTCTTTGACCTAATCCAAGAAGGAAATATTGGTCTGATCCGCGCTGTAGATAAGTTCGAATACAAAAAAGGTTATAAGTTTTCTACATATGCAACTTGGTGGATTCGTCAGGCCATCACTCGCGCTATCTCTGACCAAGCACGCACCATCCGTGTTCCAGTTCACATGATCGAACAGGTCAATAAAGTGATTCGGGAAACAAGACTTTTTGTCCAAGAATTTGGTCGCGATCCATCCAATGATGAAATCGCAGAACGACTCGGTTGGCCGGTTCAAAAAGTAAAAGCGGTGAAGAACGTAGCTCGGGAACCAATTTCACTCGAGATTCCTGTGGGTTCTGAAGAAGATTCGGAACTCGGAGATTTTATCGAAGACAAGGAAGTGATTTCCCCTCTAAACTCAGCGGCATCCTCCATTCTTTCTGAACAAATCCGTCAGGTTTTACAAACACTTCCTGCGAGGGAACAGAAGGTCATCCGAATGCGATTTGGTCTGGATGATGGGTATGCACAGACCTTGGAAGAGGTTGGTTACCAGTTTAAGGTCACTCGGGAAAGGATTCGTCAGATTGAAGCCAAAGCTCTTCGTAGGCTTCGTCACCCAAGTCGTTCCAAAAAACTCAAAGACTATATCGATTAAGAGAAATTGTTTTTCGCTTGATCGACTTTTCGTTCAGATTCATGGTTTGACAGTCCATGGGTCTGAACCAATCATATTCTCCTTCTCTTTTTTCATTCGGTAGCAAATCATTTTCTTGTATCGTTCTCTCTTCTTTTTTTCTCATTTGTCCTCCAATGTAAGGCTTCAGAAAAACAGTTAGACTATCTAAGAACCCAAAGTCTCGGACAAGTAAATCCAGAAGAACCGTGGAGGTTTAGTCCCGAATTTGCTTTGGATGACAAACTGACGACTGCATTTTGTGCCAATGCAAAAGAAATGGGTTCTGGTTTTACTTTATATTTAAAATCATATTCGCAATTCTACGCCTTACGAATGTTTAATGGTTTTCATAGATCTGCAAATGATTTGAAATTGAATGATGCGGTAAAGAAACTTCGAATCACTTCTTTTGAGATGGAAAGTGATGATTTCAAATCAAAATTGAAAATCGGTTCGACCTTGGATTTGGAAGTAAACAAACCCAAATTTGGAAAATCGGGATTTCAGATTTTGGATTTGGATTCCAAGTTCCAAGGGAATGTCATTCGTTTGGAAATTTTAGAAACCTATGGACTTGGTTCTACTGGTCGGGTTTGTATTTCAGAGATTCAGTTTGGAGAAATCCAAAAAGAAAGTTTTGTTTCTTATCCTTGGGTTTCTTTTGATAAAATCAAACGCACCATCGAACAATTTGGAAAAGCGGAAAGGCATTATTCTGGATTCAAACAATTGGTTTTAGCCAATGAAAAAGGCACCATATCCTTCTATGACCAAGGAACGATCTTACCTGTATTCTTTAAATCTGATCAAACCTTTAGTTTTTCGGAAATGTATGGGGAAGGAGACCCTCTTGGATTTTTGCCATCCATTGTGGGGACTTATACCATCCTTCAATCTTCAGAAGAAGGTTTGGAGTTAAACTTAAGTTATTATGATGGGGGTGGGATTGAAAGAAATATCTCTTGGATTTTTAAACGAGCCGAGGTGGGTGATGAAGACTATGAAAACTTCAAAACCAAACTGGGAACCAAGTTTTCTGAAGTATTTAACCCTAAAACACATTACTTACTTGTCTTAAAAGAAAAAGAATCGGGAAGAACTTTTTATCATTACGAACTTCCCAAACCAAAATAGGGGCAATATCGTATAAATCGCATTATGCGAAAATGACTTGAAATATTATTTATACTTCTAATGATCGTGAAATGGAAATTTCGGATCTAGCGATACGGATAATAATCGTTTTAACTCCAGGATTTTTAACGACGCTATTATTTCGCTATTTAAGTACACATAAAGAATATACAAATTTCTATTTTTTTGTATTATCCGCAGTTTTTGGATTATCAAACTACATGATCTTAGAAGTTTTTTACCAGCTGGTTCACGCGGTAAAAATTTCATTGCACATATTTTTCGGAGTTCCTGAAGGTTATATTCATGATGGAAGACTATTTGTTGGTCTCTGGGAAAGTTTAGTTGATCGTACCTTTGTTGTGAATTCGGAGGAAATATTCTATAGTTCAGTAATTGCCATTTTATCTTCTTTCCTTTATACTTACGTTTACCAGCGGAAAATCCTTTTACGTTTTGCAAATAGGGTTTTGCACATTACCAATAAATCTGGGGACGACGATATTTGGTCTCACTATTTGAATTCTGATAATGTTGAATGGGTTTGGATTAGGGATTATAACCAATCCCTAACTTATTTTGGAAAAATTGAGGCTTTTTCCGACTCTGGATCGAAAAGAGAGCTATTTTTATCAGATGTGTCAGTCTATTCTTTGAGTGGTAGAAAAGTTCTTTACACTCTAAATTCAGTATACTTATCATTAACCGATGGTATGTATTCTATAGAACAACCGTTTTATTGAGGTCGAGAAGCCATATGTCTGAGAATAAGAAAACTGCAAGTGCTTATAATGGTCAATTGAAGCCAATTACAGAAGGTATAATGAAAGGAAATATTAAAAATATTGTCTCCTCCAGTGCTAAGCCAAATACACCCCCACCTCCACAGCCAGCATCAAAGAAGTGATATTTTTAATTGCATCTCTTTCATGTATTCGGCATTGATTTGTCGGGTTTAATTAAATAGAGGTAAGTTTACTATTTCTAAGCAAACCTACCTATCGTAGATTGAGTCAGCTGTTTGAATATGCTGCTTTTAACGTTCTGGTAGCATATTTCTGTTATGCGATTGTTTTCTTTAAATCCTTGATATGACTCGTGAGTTCATTTAAGGATGCCTTTTTCTCCGTATCCTTCCAACCAAGTTCTTTTGCAAGGGCATTAGCCACAGGACTTGCTAAAGACTCCGCTAATTTTAAATCCAAAAAGACAACTCGCCATCTTCGAGAAAGGACATCAGTAACAGAAAGAGCAAATTCCTTTTTCACAAAATGTTTGATTTCTTCTAGAAAGTATCCAGATCCTTTTTTGATTTCCTTAGGATTTTTGCCGAGGATAAAGGAAACTTCTCCACCATAAGCATCCACCAGACGAACTGCTGTTTCATAAGAAAGATCATACATGGTTTGGATTTTTGCTACTAAGTGTTTGGAATATCCATCCGCTCCTGGGAAAGCAAAACTTGCGGTAACACATTTCATTTTTTTGGCTAGGTTTCCTACGGAAATTAGCTTATCCGTCAGGTCTTCTGCCATTTTACGAAAGGTAGACCACTTACCTCCAGACATGGTCACAAGACCAGAGTTTGATACAAGAATGGCTTCTTCTCTCGAAATCGACTTTGTATCTTTTTTACCTCCAGTGGAGATCAGAGGACGAAGGCCAGAAAACACAGATTCAATATCATCTTTGGTTAATTTGGTATCTAAATAATCATTTCCTGTTTTTAATAAAAATTCCACTTCCGACTGCAAAGGTAGTGGTTCTTCTTCAATTTTTTGAATGGCTGTGTCGGTGGTTCCGAGAAGGACCTTCCCTTCCCAAGGGATGACAAATACCACTCGTCCATCTGCAGTTTTCGGAATGATCATTGCCGTACGACAAGGTAACTTTGTTTTATCAAAGACAAGGTGGATTCCTTGGCTTGGTGCCAGGACATTTTCTGCCTTGGGATCATCTAGTTTTCTTAAGGAATCAATCCAAACTCCGGTGGTGTTTGCGACTACTTTTGCTTTGATGTTAATTTTCTTTTTTGTGATGAGATCTTTTGCAGTAACACCAATGATTTTTCCATTAGAATCTTTCAAAAAAGATACCACTTCCATTCGTGAAAGTATATCCGCTCCATTTTCTTTGGCAGCGCGGATGGTAGTGACATTGAGTCTTGAGTCGTTGAACTGCGCATCATAATAAGAAATTCCACCTCTCAGTTTTTCTTTTTTGATGGAGGCAAAATAATCGATCGCCGTAGCTTTTGAGATCCTTTCGTGTCCTGGAACTACAGACCTTCCGGCAAGGATATCATACATTGTGAGTCCAATGGAGAAAAAAGGTTTTTCCCACCAAACATATGTTGGTAAAACAAACTGCAAAGGTTTTACGAGATGCGGTGCATTGAAAAGGAGGCGTTTTCTTTCTGACAACGCTTCGTAAATCAATTTAAAATGGAACTGAGCCAAATACCGAACCCCACCATGGATGAGTTTTGTAGAACGAGAACTAGTTCCTGCAGAGAAATCTTGTTTTTCTAAAAGGGCGACTTTGTATCCCCGCAAACTAGCATCCAGAGCAGTGCCGGATCCAGTTGCCCCTCCGCCGAGTACTAAGACATCGTAGCCAGTTGATTCTAATTGTTTTAGCGTTTGTTTTCTTTCATCTAAATGATTCATAAGGGTTTTTACGTACTTTGGTGGTTGCCTATAGAGATTCTACGGTTAGTATTGTCAAAAGTCACCATTTCGACCATCGAAAATTTTTGAATTTGTTATGAAAACTGAAAGAGAATTGAACCAAGAATTAGATACCATTCGCCGAGGTACTGTCGAGATCATTAGCGAAGCAGAACTACTCGAAAAATTGAAATCAAAACCTTCCCTTACCATCAAAGCCGGTTTTGATCCTACAGCTCCTGATTTACATTTGGGTCATTTTGTATTGTTACGAAAACTAAAACACTTTCAAGACCTTGGACACGAGGTTTGTTTTATGCTTGGCGATTTTACTGCGATGATTGGAGATCCAACAGGAAAGTCAGAAACGAGAAAACGTCTTTCCAAAGAAGAAGTTTTAGAAAATTCCAAAACCTACCAAAACCAAGTTTTTAAAATTCTAGATTCTCAAAAAACAAAAATTATGTATAACTCCCATTGGTGTTCGGAGATGAAGTTTGAAGATGTTTTAGTTTTAACATCCAAATACACCGTTTCTAGAATGTTAGAAAGAGATGACTTCACCAAACGTCATAAAGCTGGAACTCCCATTTCCATGATTGAATTTTTATACCCGCTTGTCCAAGGGTATGATTCTGTTGCGATGAAAGCCGATGTAGAACTTGGAGGAACCGACCAAAAATTTAATATGTTAGTTGGTCGTGACTTACAAAGAGAATACGGACAAAAACCTCAGTCTGTCATTACTTTGCCACTACTTGTTGGTCTTGATGGTGTTAAAAAAATGTCCAAGTCCCTCGGAAACTATGTGGGAGTGACTGAAAAGCCAATTGATATGTACGGCAAAGTCATGTCGATTTCGGATGATCTCATGTGGAATTATTTTGAACTTTTGACTGACCTTCCGCTTTCGGAAATGGAAAAAAGGAAGGAGGGGATTCGTTCCAAATCTCTCCATCCTAAGGAAGTCAAAACGGAACTGGCTCTCCTAATCATGGACCAGCTTCATCCGTCAGAAGAAAATAGAAAAGCCGTGGAAGAGTGGACTGCCATTCACAATACCAAAAACAGAGCACTTCCAGATGAGATTCCAACAGAAACTCTCGACTCTTCTTATTTTGCAGAAAAACCTCCGCTTCTTGTTTATGTTCTCTCCCAGTTGAAATTCATCCCGAGTGTTTCCGAAGGGCGTAGGCTTGTTCAGGCCGGTGGTTTGTATCTAGATGAGGAAAAAATCACTGATCCTTCCCTTGCTTTGGAAAAGGGAAAGGAATACCTGATCCGCCAAGGGAAGAAGGGAAAATTTTTAAAGATAAAGACTTAAAGAGATGGTTAGGCTTTTAGAACGACTGATCCATATCCGATATTAGGTAGTAAGGAAAAGCCATACCCTCATGTCCCTCGATCCGACAAACGAAGAAAAGGAAATTCAAGATATCGTTCATGAACTTTCCCAGGACATCGAGAAAGACAGATTATTTGCAAAAAAGTTAAGAAAGTTTGCGTTTGTTTCTGCCTTAACTTTCGTTGGGGTCACCGTCCTTGTTCTTTGTGGGTATTTACTTTATCTAAGTTTTAGTGTGAGCAAACTTGAGACCGAAGTCAAAGAAAAAGAAAAGAACTTAAGAGAACTCGAACAATCACTTTTTTCGCTTATGTACCAAGAGCAGTTAAGGGAAGAAAATGCTCTTGCCGGTGATGCAGAACCTGATACAGAACTTGCCAAACAAGTCGAAGAAAATATCCAATTTCTAAAAGAGGTAAGTCAGAATACCAAAGGTCGTAATATCCTGAGGGGAAACGAATCTCAAAAAGAAATTGCTCTTACCTTTGATTTAGCAACAGGAGAAGAACTTCCTGTTCTGTACAATTATATCAAAGAACATAAAATCAAAGTGACACTCTTTCTTTCGAATGAAAGACCTTCTGATATCAATGGATCTTTTTTCATTCGTAATAATTTAGATTATATTAAAAAAATGGCCAAAACCGGATCAGTGGAATTTGGAAACCATACCTGGTCTCATTTTAATTACCAACGATCGGTGACAGAAACCTCCTTAAAAAAAAGAACGGTTCTTGAATACCTTTCTAAATCAGTTCTTGACTTACCTCGAATGGCAGAAGAGTTAAAAAGAGTAGAGGATATTTATCATTCACTCACCAAGCAAGAGTTAAAGAAATACTACCGTTTGCCTTATGGTGCTCTCAGCCAATTGATTTTAGATGCTCATGCAAGTCTTGGTTATACGGACCATATCATGTGGTCAAATAATTCAAAAGGTTCTCTTGATTTGCCGGACTATATCAGTAAACAATTCCTTTATAAAAAAACGTCCAAAGGGAAAAAGGAAGTGGTTCGAAATCCTCACTACAAAACGGGAGAGGAAACATTAACTTTCTTGGAAAACTGGGAAAAAGCTGATTCGAACGGAATGAACGGTGCCATCATTCTAATGCATTTGGGTGGACCAAGAAAGTTTGATAAATTAATTTATATCCTTCCCACTTTCATTGAGCGTATGAAAGAAAAAGGATATAAATTTGTCACCTTGTCAGAAGTTTTAAATGATAAAAAGGATTAGTCCTTAAACATATCGTTTCTTTCTCGACTGAAATTTTGCCATAATCCAATCTTTAAATGTGTAAAGATTTAAATAGAATACTGGTACCATAATTAGGGTGATAAATGTCGCAAAAGCGAGCCCCCATCCAAATGCCAATGCCATTGGTACAAGGAAAGGATCCTTTCCGCCAATTCCATAAGCCGTTGGTAAAAGCCCGAGAACCGTTGTGACTGTCGTTAGTATTACGGCTCTTAGGCGAATACTTCCTGCCTCGACAAGTAAATCAAAAGTGGACTTACTTGGGTCCTCCAGACGAAGTTGGTTGGCACAATCCACAAGAACAATGGAGTCGTTGACAACTACTCCCGCAAGTCCAATGATCCCGAGGAATGCTAAGAAGGAAAATGGTTGGCCATGGAGTAAAAAAGCAAAAATCACTCCAATCACAGCAAAAGGAATCGCACTCATCACGATGAGTGGTTGTGCAAGAGAACGAAATAGAGAAGCAAGGATCATGTAGATGATGAGTAGTCCCACAAGAAATGCTCTCCCTAAAGATGCCATCGATTCTTCCGTGTCTTTGTTCTCGCCGGAAAACCGAACCGAATATCCTGGATATTTATTGATGATTCCTTCTGTGAGTTTTTTCGCTTCTAAATTTACTTGTCTGGAGGTGGAAACGGTTTCATCAATATTTGATGTCACTGTTAAGAGGCGTTTCCCGTCCAAGTGATTGATTGAAGCACGTCCAGGATTTCGATCATAACTGGTAAGTCGAGAAACTGGAATTAAATTTCCCGTAAGATTATTTACATATACTTTGTTTAAGTGGGCGAGGGAAGCTCTATATTCTTCGGGAAAACGAACCCGCACATCAACCTCTTCATCAGCACGTTTGATCTTAGTAGATACGGTTCCTTGTAAGGCAGTGTTAATCGCAAGAGAAACAGATTGAACACTGACTCCTGCAAAAGAGGCAAGGGATCCATCTACAGAAACTCTGATCTCATCTTTTCCTTCATTAAAATCGTCCCCGATATCTGTGACTCCATTGATTTTAGCGAGAGCTGTTTTGAACTCAGCACCAATCTTAAGTAAGGTGGCAAAATCATCCCCTTTGATTTCGATGGCAACAGGTTTTCCTACAGGAGGACCACCTGCGAGTTTCTCAAATTCCAAATTAACAAGTTTTCCTTTTAAGGGAAGGAATTCTGCAGGAAGATCAGAGTTTGGAAGACTCGTTCCTTGCTCTTGGTTTATATTTTCTTTTGCCAGTTTTTCTTCTAGTTGGAGTAAGGCTCTTTCATTTAACATGAATTTGGTGTTTTGGCGGACTACTTCGATGATCTTTTCAGTGGACCTTTCTCTGTTGTCATCAGGGGTTAAATACACCATCACTTGTGCATAATTTTTTCCACGTTTTGTGAATGGGTCGTTGGGATCTTTTTGGATGATTCCCACTCGTGAAATATAATTTTCTACTTCTCCATCCGGGAGTTTCCCCACGGCATCTTCAATCGCACGAATGAACCGATCAGTTTCTTCTAATTTTAGGCCTGTTTCTGCAGTGACTCTAATTTGAAAGGTTTCAATGGCACCCGGAAAAAGTTTGAATTTTCCAAATTTCACTTGGATGGCAATCGAAAAGACAAAAAGCCCCATCAGAAGACCGACCATCTTCCATCGATTTTTTAAAGCAAAAGCAAGAAGAGGTAAGTATGTATTTTCTTTAAACTTAACAAACCAATGTGATTCTTCTTTGACTTCGCCCTTCATATCGGTGGTTTTACTCACATCGTACAAGTGAGAAGGTAGCATAAAGAAGGCTTCAAATAAGGAGCTACATAAAGAGAGAATGACAACGAGAGGGATGGAGTGGATAAACTTTCCAAAGATCCCCGTCATAAAAAGCATGGGTCCAAAAGCTGCAATGGTTGTGGTGACTGTCGCTGTGACCGGCGCTAGTACTTCGCTTGTTCCTCGCATGGCTGCTTCAAAGGGTTCTTCTCCTAGTTCCAAGTGGCGATAGACGTTTTCACAAATGATGATGGCATCATCCACGAGAATTCCAACAACAATGATGAGTCCCATCATTGAAATTAAATTCAAAGTGAGACCCATATAATTCATGGCAACGAAGGTCATTGCGATGGAGATGGGAATCCCTAGGGCTGTCATCAGAGCCATTCTCCAACCGAGAAACACAAATAAGGAAGCTGTTACTAGAATGAGTCCCGAAACTGCATTGGAAGTCAAAACCCCGAGTCGTCTACGGATGTATTTGGAGAGATCGTTGACAAAGGCATGTTTGACTGATCCACCAGTGGTTTTGATAAATTCTTCCACAACCAATTTGGATTCATCCACCACAGCAATCGCATCTGCTTTTTCTCTTTTGATGACGGTGAGAGCTATGGCAATGTCTCCATTGGATTTGTCTAAATAATCGGAGTCTTCAAATCCTTCCGTAACCCGAGCTACATCTCTTATTCGTACGGAACGTCCGGCATCATTGGAACGAACAAAAACATTTTCAATTTCTTCTGCACTATCAAATTCTCCTACGGTACGTACAATAATTTCTCTTGTACGTTCATTGATATTACCGCCGGGGAAATTGATATTTCGAAGTCTAAGTGCATTGATGACTTGAGTGGAAGATAAAGAAAGAGCCTTCAATTTATCAGGATCTAAATCCACTTTCATTTCTCGTTCTCGCCAACCACGTTTGGTGATTCTTGCGACGGACGGTAAGTCCTTTAACTTTTCCTCTAAGATCTTTGCTTGGTCTCTTAACTCTTTTGCACTAAGTCGGGGTTTGTCGTTTGTAATCGTAGAAGATAAGTGGATTTCTATAACCGGTTGCCTTGCAGTTGTGATCTCTGTCACAATCGGGTCTTCTACATCTTCTGGTAAGTCTTGGATTCGGTCAATGGCTGACTTTAGATCATCGACGACTTTTTGTGTGTTTTTGGTATTAGGGTCAATGGTGATCACAATTCCCGAACGATTTTCCAGGGAAGCAGATCGAAATTCTTTAATTCCATCCACTTCTTTGATTGCATCTTCTAACGGTTTGGTAACTAACTTCTCTACATCCGCAGGGGCCGCACCTGGATAGACTGAGGTGACCGTGACAATATCAAAATTGATATTGGGGAAAGCTTCTCGGTTCATTGTCGCCGCTGTGAACCCACCCACTAGGAGGATGAGGAATGTAAGAAGGTTTACGAATAAACTCTTCGAAAGAAAATACTCAACAATGGATGTGCCCATATAACTCCTAAAGGGAGAGAAAAAACTATTTAATCTAACAACTTACCTGCGGTATCAATGTCTTCATTATATCCGAATAACTTTGTACTTTTGAGTCGGTCGACGTAGAGTACTCCGAATAAATGATCGCATTCATGTTGTAAAACAATTGCACGATAACCTTCGATGATTTCTTCGTGTTCCTGGAAATTTTCATCTCTCCATTTCATTCGAATTTTATCGGGTCTTTCTACAAAACCACGCATCCCTGGAACAGAAAGGCAACCTTCCCAAAACCCTTCTCCTGGAGGAGAAAGAGGAGTGATTTCTGGGTTTAGGATGATTTGGTTCGGAACTTCAGGAGTTCCTGGATACCTACCGTTGTCATCGTCTTGACCCACGACGACCAATTTTTTCATCACACCAATTTGGGGTGCGGCAAGACCCACACCTTCTGCATGACGCATGGTTTCAAACATATCGCGAATCAGTTTTTTGAAATCCTTGGTTTGGATTTCGGATTCGGTTACGTCTTCGCTCGTTTGACGGAGTAAGGGATTGCCAATCTTCAGGATTTTTCTAACAGCCATAATCTAATATGGAATAGATTGGAAAAGGTCACTGATTGATCAAGTGATCTCCTGTTCCAACGAAAAAGAATTTGACAGGGGAGGGTTAGAACGCTGAAATCTCGGGAGGGATTTTGGAGACGAGGGGAATCGAACCCCCGACCTTTTGAATGCCATTCAAACGCTCTCCCAACTGAGCTACGTCCCCTTGTGCTAATCCAAGGTGGGTGACCGCGTTTGCTTGTCAACAGAATCCCAAAATGGCTAAGGAACCAGAGACGTTATGGGACAAGATACGGTAGAAGAACTGACTAAAAAACTGAAAATCCAATCAGATATCATCAAAGGCTATGAAAAGGTTCTTAGACTAAACGAACAAGAATTAGCAAATGCAGACGAAATCATTCGTATGTATGAACAAATCATTGATTACTCTAGAATGGAACTAAGAGAAGCTAAAGAAACTGTCCAAGCAAGTTCAATGGTCTCAAACCTCAGTCGCGATGAACTAATGTCCGCATTTGACAAAATTAAATCACTGGAAGATGCAAATCGTAAATTAAGAGAAGAATCACTAAAATTTAACAAAGATTAAACCATTGAAACCGAGCCCGCTTCCGCCGATCATCCGAAAAAATGAAGAAGGTGGATTTTACCTTTCTTCGTCTTCTGAACTGGATGACTTGTACCATTTTATCCTGGGCCAGGCAAAACGACTTGTTTCTGCAAAATCAGCTTCTTTCTATTTTCGAAACGAAAGGGGGAACCTCAGTCGTTTCGGTTTGATTGGTGATAAATCCAGTGCTGGTTCCATCGCCAAACATGTTTTCAAAACTCGTAAAAGTATTCTTGTTAAAAAAGGAACCCATCTAAAAGACGCAGACGGCCCCATTGGAGAGTCTTATATTGCCTGTTATGTGGGAGATGAAATGGGGGACATGGCCCTCGGGGTTCTGGTTTTAGAAGGGATCAAACACTTTCAGAATTTTTCTGAACAAGATTTGGATTTAATCAACTACTTTAGTGCTAATTTAAATGCTCTTTTTAAGGACACCGTCCTTTCTGAAGCGGGGCCTGAATTTTTTAATTCTTTAACCACTTCGATTCTTCTACTAATCGACAACGCCAATATCCATAATAACAATAATAGACTTCAGTATTTTTTGGAAGAAATTATCCGAGTTGCAGTTCTTATCAATACCAGTGTTGATTTGGAACAAGTTCTCGTGATGGTAATGGAATCGGCAAAATCTGTTTTCCGAACAGAGGCAAGTTCCTTACTTTTGTTAGATGATAAAAAGGAATACTTGGTTTTTCACACGGTAACGGGGGAAAAAAGGGAAGAAGTATCCAAAATCAAGGTTCCCGTGGGGCAAGGGATTGCGGGAACGGTGGCGGTTACCAAACAACCGATGATCATCAATGACGCGCAAAACGATAACCGCGTTTTTCGAGACGTAGACAAGGCTTCCAATTTCATCACTCGAAATATTCTCGCAAGTCCACTGATTGTTGGAGATGAGGTTATCGGTGTTATTGAAGCCATTAATACCATCGATCGAAATAATTTTAGCCAAGACGATATAGATACTTTTTTGTCCTTCGCTAGTGCCTGTGCAGTTGCCATTCAGAAAACTAGGTTACTCGACAATCTAAATGTAACCAACTTAGAATTAAAACAAAAACTAAGTACTTTGGAATCTATCTTTGATTTGGGTCAAGCCGTCCTCGAGTCCCATGATGAATTGGGTCTCATGTCAAAAACTTTGAGTATTCTCACCAAAGAATTGTCATGCGAAGACGCAGGTATGGTCATCATTGAGGAAAAAAATAAAAACCGCATTCAGGTTTATGCAAGGCAACTAGGTATTGTTCGTGAATCCTTTTTCCCTATGCCGGAGAGTCGACTTTTCCTAAGTCTTATGGAGTCGGGGAATCCGAGGATGGCCGTAGTATCGCCGCAATTAGAAGAATCGTTTTTAGAATTAGAGTTTTATACATTAAAGAAAAATTTCCTTATCCTTCCCATCGCCCCTCGGGGTGGAAACTTAAGAGCTGCGCTTTATGTGAGTGGAAAACAATCTGCCCACTCCTTTAATGAAACAGACCTTCGTATGTTAAAAACTCTGTCTTCGCCACTAGCAAAGGCTTATGAAAACCTTCGACTCAACCAAGAGATCATCACAAAGAAGTCGATTGAAAAAGAAATTGAAATTACTCGAAAAATCCAAAATAATATTCTTCCTAATTCCTTATTACAATCTCCTCTTTTTGATTTAGGAGTGATGTCAGTTGCCGCCAAAGAGGTGTCAGGTGACTTTTATGATTTCCATTCGTTTGGGGAAGACCAGTTTTCCTTTTTAGTGGCTGATGTTTCGGGGAAAAGTTTGCCCGCCGCCATATTTATGGCCATGTCGAGTTCGATCATTCGAACCCTTTCTCGAACCACAGACCTATCCCCATCAGAACTTCTCTTTCGGGCCAACCAATTGATTTATGAGGATTCGCAGTCAGGGATGTTTGTGACATTATTCCTTTTAAATTACCAAAGGCGGACCAGAACTTTAAAATTTGCATCCGCAGGTCATAATGATCAAATTTGGATTCGTAAAGATGGAAGTTTTGAACTCCTCAAAGGAAAGGGGGCTCCTCTCGGAGTGGTTCCTCATACTAACTACCAGGGGGGCGAGATCCAAATTGAACCAGGTGACATTTTGGTCTTTTATACCGATGGAGCCATTGAGGAAAAAAATCCAGAAGAGGAAGAGTATGGCCTCGACCGGTTCATTGAATTTATCATTCAAAGGAGAGACGAATCCTCACAAAAAATCGTGGAAGATGTTTATGATGATATCCGTAAGTTTTCTCGTTCCGATGAACAATACGATGACTTTACTGTAATGATTCTTAAATTTGCTGAAGTGACTAGTTTTGAAGCTACTCGGATTTTCCCGGCTTTACCGGATGAGATTCCCCGTCTCCGCGATTTTATTTCAGAACATTTAGAAGGCAAAATCACAAAACCTTTTGCCTTTGATGATATTTTGATATCTTTGGATGAAGCAGCGACCAATATCGTCATGCATAGTTACAAAGACACAGAACTAGACCATCCAAGTTTTGAATGTCGGTTAGAACTCATAGGAGACAATCTCAAGGTTGTTCTCATTGACGAGGGGAAACCCTTTGACAGAAAAAAAGTTCCTAAACCTTCCGTGGAAGCCAATGTAAAAGGGGAACGGAAGGGTGGATTTGGCGTTTATCTAATGGAGACTCTCATGGACAAAGTGTCCTATGACTTCAACGGGAAACAGAACATAACCTATTTGGAGAAAACAATCGTATGAACGAAGACAAAATTGGAATCCATTCGGAAGCAGTTGGAAACAAGATGGTTGTATATGTCCAAGGCAATTTGGATGTTCACAATACACATAAAATTGAAAAGGATTTGATGGCCCTTGTTGGTGCCGCTGGGAAACCGGTCATTTTCAATTTGAGTGATGTTCCCTTTATCTCTTCTGCAGGACTTCGGTTGCTCGTCACAACACTTCGCCTTTGCCAAGAGCAAAAAATAAGCATTTCTATCTGCGGATTACAACCTGCAGTAGAGAAAGTATTCGATATCATTGGAATGCAGCAGCTATTTACAATTTATCCTGATTTAGACTCTGCCCTACAGTAAAAATCACTTTTCTAAGTGATCCTAAACAAAACATTGGAAAAAAACTTATGGAAACCAAGCAGTATTCCCTAAACAACCCGTTCAAAGAAACCAAGGCTCCGGAAACTCAAGCCGGAATTTATGATGATGCTCTCAAACTCGGAAAGGAACTCATCGAGAAACCATTCCTAGGAGGCGGAGAAGATCGAATCCGCGTCCAACATTCCAAAAACCGTATGACGGTTTGGGAGAGAATCAAAGTCCTTACTGATGAAGAACCTAATATCACTTACCAAAACTGGGGACCCAATTTAGACGGTGCCTCGATTGTTACTGGAATTTTAAATATCAAAGGTCGCGATGTTGCGGTCTACGGACATGACTTTACCCTTCGTGCTGGTTCCATGGATGCCACAAACGGAAGTAAACTCGCTCGTCTCATCCAGATGGCGGGAACTCATGGAATTCCACTCATCGGTATGAATGACTCTGCGGGTGCTTATGTTCCTGCGGGAGTGGGTGGACTAGACGGATATTCGGAAGCCTTTACCGCACTTCGAAAGATCAGCGGTGTGGTTCCTTCTGTGATGCTCATGTTTGGTTTCAATGCGGGTGGGGGAGCTTACCTTCCGCGCCAAGGATCTTTTATGATCCAGTGTGATGGAACCTTCTTTGGTCTGACAGGACCTGGTGTTGTAAAGTCCGTTCTTGGTGAAGACATCTCTGCAGAGGATTTGGGTGGACCAAAGGTTCACGGACAATCCGGTGTAGTGGATCTTGTCACAGGCGATGAGTTAGGATCACTTCGAACTGCGATTCGTTTATTATCTTACCTTCCAGACAATAACCATAGTTTTGCGCCCTTTTATCCTACCTCAGACCCTGTGGACAGATTTATTTACGAAGAAGATATCCTTTTTAGAAAAACCTTCAATTCCCCAACAGGAATGAACACTCCATTTGATATCACTCTTTATTTACAACAAATCTGTGACCATGGTGAGTTCTTTGAATTACAACCACAAAGAGCAAGAAACATTGTAACTGCTTTTGGTCGTATTGGGGGCCATGTGGTTGGTTTTCTTGCCAATAACTCTGCTGTTTCTTCGGGCCAGATTGATATCGGAGCTTCTCGTAAGGGAACTCGTTTTGTTAGATTCTGTAACCTATACAATATCCCTATGGTTTTTGTGGAAGATACAACAGGATTTTTACCAGGACGTGACCAAGAACATAATGGTATCGTTCTCGAAGGTAGAAAACTTCTCGATTCCATCATTGACCTTAGAACTCCAAGACTCACACTCATCATTCGTAATGCGTTTGGTGGTGCTTATGCAACTTTTAACTCTTATTTTACGGGAGCATCCATGGTGTTTGCACTTCCGACTGCAAGGATTGCGGTAATGGGTCCTGCAGGAAAAGAGTATGTTTACAAAGATGAAATCACAGGAGTCCAAAAAGAATTTTTGGCGAATCTGAAAAAAGGAATGAGTGATAAGGAAGCCGCTTCCATTCGTGATGCCAAACTTTTCGAAATTGGCCAACGTTATGAAAAGGAACTTATGAATCCAAAAGAGGCTCTTTCCCTTGGATCCGTTTCCTCCATCATTTTACCGGGATACACAAGAAATGTATTATCTAAAAACTTGAGTTTCCTTATGTCCAAATACAAACCGGCGGAAATGTCCGGTCCTCAAAGGGAGTTTGAATAATTTCCATGTTAGATAAGAATTTAAAACGCATTCAGTTCCAAGAGTCCGAATCCGCATGGATTCGTTCTTTCAGTGTGGAATCCATTAAATGTTTAATCGTTTGCCGTGGTCCAGTTCGTAAAGAAACCATGGATGTTTTTGATTCCATTGGCGTGAAAGAATACGGAATTTTACTTTCGGAAAAAGATTCTATCGTTTATCCGAAAGCCCTGGCACCTGAGCTTCGTAACTTCCGATTCCCAGAAAACATCCACCGAGTTCCTGATTATATGGGAGCTGGTAAAGAAGAGAAAGAACAACGCATTCGCCAAATCATTGGAATTGCCAAAGACAATGGATACACTCATATCTTTGCAGGTTACGGATTTATGGCAGAAGATGCAGAATTCATCGAAGCCATTGAAAAAGCTGGAATCACTTTTATGGGACCTAGTTCTCATGTTGCGAAAGGGGCCGGAGCCAAAGACGAAGCAAAAAAACTCGCAAGAAGTCTAAATGTATCCGTTACTCCAGGGGTTGATAATATCACAGCTCTTGCTTTACTTCGGAAAACAGGAAATTCCAAAGATGGACTTCTTAAAGTTGCAAAAGAAAATAGTTTAACTTTTTCTTACAACGATGCTCGGTCTCTCGAAGACAATGCAGAGGATTTACTCCAACTTTCTTACGAAAAAACAATCGATATCACATCCATCCCGGACTTACAAAAAGAGTCAGAAATTCTTTGTGAAGATATTTGGAAAAAATATCCAGGCAAACGAATCCGATTCAAATACATCGGTGGTGGTGGTGGAAAAGGGCAACGTGTTATCGGTGAGAAGTCTGAAATTGACGCAGCCGTTATGGAAATCCTTGCAGAGTCCAAAGTCACAGCTGTTGGTTCCAACCGGAACTTTCTAATTGAACTTAATATTGAAAACACTCGCCATAATGAAATTCAGTTAATCGGTAATGGGGAGTGGTCTTTGTCACTGGGAGGTCGTGATTGTTCTTTGCAGATGCATGAACAAAAACTTTTAGAGATTTCGCAAACTGTGGAATTACTCCAAAAAGAAGCTGATCTCGTTCGTTCTTCCAATTCTAAAAAAGCTGCTATCCTTGATAAAGATGTACAAACTTTAAAGGATATGGAAAACCAAGCAGAAGTATTTGGAAAAGCCATTCGTTTGAATTCCGTTTCTACTTTTGAATGTATCGTAGAAGGAAATAGTTTCTTCTTTATGGAAGTAAACACAAGGATTCAGGTGGAACACCGTGTGACCGAAATGGTCTACAAAATGAAGTTCACTAATCCGAACGATCCAAATGATATCTTTTACATTGATTCTCTTGTGGAAGCAATGGCAGTTCTTTCCATCCATGGGCCAAGAGTTCCGAAACCGGAGAGGATTGTTCGAAACGTATCAGGTGCGGAAGTTCGAATCAATGCGACGAACCGTGCGCTCCAACCGCATGCTGGTGGAATCATCCAAAACTGGTCGAATGCTTTACCTGAAGAAATTCGGGATGACCAAGGGATTTGTACACGTAACCCTGATACTGGGGCTTTCGTTCACTACAACTTGGCCGGAGCTTATGATTCTAACGTAGCCCTCATTGTTTCTTATGGAAATAGCAGGACGGAAAACTTAGAGATTTTAGGAAACGTTCTTCGCAAAACAGAACTTAGAGGACAAAATCTCGAAACTAACTTACTCGTTCACTATGGACTCATCCAGTGGATTTTGGGTAAGGATGCGATGTTTAAACCATCTACAGCATTTATGATTTCCTATTTGGCTGGGATTGGCGCTTTACAATCCATCATCAATGATTTGGATTTAGAGTATCTTTGGTCTGAGAAAACAAAGGCTGCGGATGCAGATCTTAAAAAAGTTTTAAACAAAAAGATGACTCTTGTCATTCGTCCTTTGGAACGTTTGTTAGCAAACCCGCACCTTCTTGGTGGATTTTTGGGATACTTTGAAGGAAAACTTTGGACTCGTTCTGGCAATAATGTAACTTTCGCAGAGAACCCAATTCAATTTTTAGATTCATTGTATTACTATTTGAACTTAGAGACAACAGATGGGAAAGCAAGCTCTGAAAAGATTTGGGATCACGATTCCATCCTTCTTACCGAAGCAAAAGCATTCTATGCAGAATTGTCTGCACGCACAGGTCTTAATTCTTGGAAAGAGTTGTCAGAAGCACTAACTAAGGGCAAAAATCCTTCGAAGTCACTTTCTGATGAACTTTGGAATGCGTCTGTGGCAAGTCATAATGGATTCCAAGCTGGTCTTGAAACATTACTATTACTTCCTAAAATCGGAATCAAATCCAACTTCTTTGGTTTGGATGTGAATGCTGACTTGGATGGGATTGTTCCTGATGAGTTCAAAAACAAAGACACAAGAGATGCGTTTATCAAAACTTTGAACCCTCCACCAAAAATGTCTGGGGATGAGATTGTGGCTCCTATGGGTGGAATGTTCTACTCAAAAGAAGCTCCAAACCTTCCTTTACTCATCAATGAAGGAGATCATTTCCACGCTGGACAACCACTATTCATCATTGAAGTTATGAAGATGTTTAACAAAATTCTAGCTCCAGTGAGTGGAACCATTGTTAAAAATTTAATGGTGGATTCGGATGGAAAGATTGTGACAAAAGCACAACCCATTTTCAAAATCAAACCAGATGAAATTCTAAAGGAAGAATCTCCAGAAGAAATTCGATCTAGAAAAGTAAAAGTAACGAAAGAATTGGGTCTCGGTTAACTAACCGTAACCCACGATCGTTTTATAGATTTCACTTAAAGGGAGGATGTGGTCTACACCTCCTCTCTTGATTGCTTCTTTTGGCATCCCAAACACAACAGAAGATTCTTCATTCTGTGCGTAGGTTTCTGCTCCGGCTTCTTTCATTTCATGAAGTCCTGCAGCTCCATCGTCTCCCATCCCTGTCATGATGATTCCTTTGGAATTTTTACCAGCCTGTCTTGCGACGGATCGAAATAAGACATCTACAGAAGGTTTGTGGCGATTCACAAGAGGTCCATCCATCACTTCAACAAAATACTGAGCTCCTGACCTTCGAACTGTCATGTGACGGTTTCCTGGGGCAATGAGTGCAAGACCTCGCACCACGCGGTCCCCATCCTTAGCTTCTCTGACGCTGATATCACAAATGGAATCCAACCGTTTGGCAAAAGTTTCGGTAAACTTTTCTGGCATATGTTGGACGATTACGATCCCCGGAGTTTTGTCTTTGGGAAGTTTTGTAAGCACTTCTTCTAAGGCAATGGTTCCTCCGGTAGAGGTACCAATTGCCACAATTTTTTCTGTTGCTTGTAATTGAGAGATATCTTGTTTCTTTTCTGTTTTAATCGAAAATTCTTTTCTATCTGCAAGGGTAGGCAACGCTTTTAAGGATACGGCGGCGGCTGCCACAACGGCATCGGTAAGTTCGATCGTAGATTCGTGTAAAAAATCTTTTAAACCTAGTTTGGGTTTTGTGATGATATCAATGGCACCGAGGCTCATGGCAAGCATGGCGGTATCAGAACCTTCTGTTGTCAAAGTAGAACAAATCACAACCGGGGTAGGTCTTTCTGACATGATTTTTTTTAAAAAAGACAATCCATCCATTCTTGGCATCTCGATATCTAGAACAATCACATCGGGCCAATCATTATTCATTTTATCTAATGCAAAGATTGGGTCGGAGGCACTTCCTAAAAATTCAAAACTCTGATCTTCTTTGAAGATTTCGGCTAATACCTGTCTTACGACAGCAGAATCATCGATGACAAAAACTTTTATTTTTTTCATAATATTATTTTTTTTCTACCCAAACTTCCCCGTCCCAGACAGAAAAGTAAACCTTTCTAGATAAGGAACCACCAACATCCTCTGAGATAATTTTGATTTGGTTTTCCTCTAGAATCTTTTTTGCAAAATCAGCATTTCTGGTTCCAACTTGCGAACTCGATTTATCTTTTAATATTTCTCTTTCTTCGTGTAAGAACATATTGGAACCTCCGAAAATTTTTGCATAAAATTCTTTCGGACTAGATCGGTGTTTTTTGATTTCAGATAAAAAAAATGTAAAAGCGTCGACTCCATATTTATGTGTATTTGCAGAATGGAGCTCAGCCGGTGTTGGTAAAAGATAATGACACATACCACCAATTTGTCTCGTTGGGTGCCAAAGAATGATTGAAACACAAGATCCAAGGAGCGTGCGAACTCGAAACGTTGAACCGCCGAAAAAAATTTCGCCTGGGTTTAAATACCGGTCTATAACTTCTCTGGGTGATTCCATTACATAAGATTGGACGAAGTTTCTTGGATGGCTTGTAACTCAGAAAGTTCTAAAATTTGGTTCACTTTTAAGATGATGACAAATTTATTTTCTAGTTTCCCAAGCCCTTGGATGAAATCTAAGCGAATTTTGGATCCAAAACTCGGTGGCTCTTCAATGGATTCAGGAGTGATATCCACCACTTCATTCACCGCATCAACTAAAAGACCTACATCAATGATTTCATTTTCAACATTGATTTCGGTAATGATGATACATGTTTTTCGATTGGTTTCGGTTTTCTTTTTGTAGAATCTTGCATTGAGATCAATCACAGGAACTACATTGCCCCTAAGGTTGATCACTCCAGGAATATAATCTGGCATCATGGGAACATGGGTCACTGATTCAAATTCAATGATTTCTTTGATGTATAAGATTCCCAGACCAAAAAGTTCTTCTGAAATGAGAAAGGTTAAGTATTGGAGTTCCTGCATATGGATATCCTAGTTTAATACTTTTGGAATTTATTCGTTTCGTCAGAATGATCCGTCTTTTTGGAACTCGCTGCTGCTTGTCGACTGGAAGATCTTATTTTAGATAGTTTTGCATCGTAAACAGCACCCGGAAGGTTTCCTTGTTTTCCCAGTTTGAAAAAACTAATAGAGGAGAGAAGTTTCTCTGCTTGAGCTTGTAATTCTTCTGCTATGGCTGCTAGTTCTTCGGAAGCTGTCGCAGATTGCTGAGACACTTGGTCTAGTTGTCCCATGGCTTTGTTCACTTCGTTCACACCCGAAGACTGCTCTTGGCTTGCCGCGGTAATTTCTTGAACCAGGTCTGCTGTTTTATTGATAGCAGGGACAATCTCTTCAATGAGTTTTCCGGCAGATTCTGCAATTTGTACGGAACTACCAGCCAAACTTCCGATTTCATTGGCTGATTTTTGAGAACGTTCTGCAAGTTTTCTCACCTCAGAAGCAACTACGGCAAATCCTTTTCCGTGTTCACCGGCTCTTGCGGCTTCGATTGCAGCGTTTAATGCAAGTAAGTTGGTTTGGTAGGCAATGTCTTCGATGATAGAAATTTTATCTGCAATTTCTTTCATTGCAGAAACTGTATTTCGAACCGCCTCTCCACCCTGTTTTGCGTCTTTTGCTGATTTTGTAGCAATTGTATCCGTTTGTTTTGCATTTTCTGCATTTTGGTCAATGGATGCTCCCATTTCTTCCAAAGAAGCAGATGTTTCTTCCACTGAGGCTGCTTGTTCACTGGCTCCTTGGGAAAGAGTGCTTGCGGTAGAGGCCACTTCATCGGCTGCATTGACAAGGGCATCTGTATTGGTTCTGACATCGTTAATGATCTCTACCAATTTTTTAGATGTATTGTTAAATGAATCTCTGAGTCTGGCAAATCCACCGTCGTATTCATTGGTAATGAGTTGGGTGAGGTCTCCATTTTCTAAAGCAGCAAGTCCAATCACTAGATCGTCTACTATACGAGCTGTTTCGAGAGTGATTTTCTTTTGTTCAGTGATGTCTGTTGCGTATTTAACAACCTTAAATGGTTTTCCATTGGCATCAATGATGGGAGTATAGGTTGCTTGTAACCAAACTTCTTTACCATTTTTTCCAACTCTTTTGTATTCTGCTGCTTGGAATTCACCACGGTTTAGTGCTGCCCAAAATTGACGATAAACATCAGAATTTGCTTCTTGTGGGTCAACAAACATTTTATGATGTTGGCCTTTTACTTCACTCAAACTATATCCAATTACTTTTAGAAAATTTTCGTTCGCAGTTAAAATAGTTCCTTCCATATTAAATTCAATGGTGGCTTGCGATCTATCAACAGCTTTTGCGTTTGCATTGGCTTCTGTAACGTCAGCCCATTCCACAACACTACCCAATCTTTCTCCAGAAGCCGTAATGATTGGATTTGCAATTAAATTAAATTCACGACTTCCCATGGTGATACTGGTTTTGTGTTCAGAAGTAAAAGTGCCTAGGAGTCTTCTTTGGTGGCTTGGATCTTTGTGATACCCATCAATATTACTTCCCATTAAATCTTTTAATGAAAAGTTTCGAATTTGGGTTTTGATTTCGCTTTCAGATTTTGCAAACATTGCATGAATTGATTTGTTCATATAAACAACATTTAAATCCAAATCAGCAATCATCACATTTGTAGAAACACTATCCAATGCTGTTTTGATTTGAATGGCATCTTTCATTGGTTTTTCGATTCCTTTTAATAAGGAAAACAAAAGAAAAGCTGTGATGATTAAAAAAATCCCACAAGAGATATAAATGGGGATTAGTTTGAGGTCTGTCGAAGCAGAACTTTGTGAAAACTTTGTAATACTTTCTTTTGTGATTTCTGTATTCCATTTAAAAATAGAATTCGCGTATGGTTTCCATAAAGATGGTAAGGAAACTCGAAGGTTTTCCTTTTTAGCCGAATCTTCTGGTTCAGAGAGATAAACTTTTACTGCTGCAATATACCCATCTTTTTCTGCCGATAAAGAACTTAGAATGGATGATTCTTCCTTGGAAGTAGGAGTGGTAGAGATTTCTGTCCAAGCGGAGTTTAGTTTTTCCAAATCATATTTGAGTTTTGCGACTAGAGTTTTATCTACTTCTTGTGATTGGAGGATTAAGAGTAGATCGGAATGTGTGGATTGGCTTAAATTCCAAACATGATTTAGTGCTTCCGTTTTCTGAATCTGGACTTTGGTTGTTTCTTCTGTGGGTAAAGAACTTGTGAATGTTCCCCAGGAGTATGCGGATGTCCAAATCACAAATAGTAAACCCGTAAGGAAAAAAACTATCAGTTTTGTGTTTATCTTTATATTTTTCATATCATCCTCTTTATTTATATAATTTTTCGTTTTCTAAAGTTATGGTTCGTTCGAATAGCGATGGTATGTCAATGATTAGGGCAACATTCCCATCTCCTAAAATACTTGAACCACTAACACCCTTTACATGGCGGAATACTGATCCCATTGGTTTGATTACTGTTTGGTATTCTCCGAGGAGTCTTTCGACTACGATCCCTGCTTTTTTTTCACCGTTTCTAACAATGACGATGTTTTCGCGTACGGAATCTCCGGTTGATTCCGATGGATAATAATCTTTTAGTCTGAGATAAGGAATCAAACTACCCCGAAGGGCAAAAAATTGGTTCGCATCAGCCTTATTTTCATCTGTAAAATGTAAACATTCAAATATCATATCCATCGGTATGATGAATTGGTTTTTACCAACTTCGACAAGAAAACCATCTATGATGGCTAAAGTTAAAGGCAAACGAAGAATGAACCGACTACCTTGGCTCGGTGTCGATTTGACTGTGATATTCCCTCGTAAGGATTCAATATTCTGTAAAACAACATCTAGGCCGACACCTCTACCAGAAACATTTGTGATTTGGGAAGCAGTCGAAAGTCCAGGATGAAAGAGGAGTTTATAAATTTCATCTTCCGACTCAGGCATGGATCCGGAAACGAGTCCTTTATCCAGTCCCTTTTGCCAAACTTTTTCTTTTTGGATTCCGTTTCCATCATCGGTAATTTCAATCACTACACTTCCTGCTTCATGGAAGGCATTTAATTTAATTGTACCTTGTCTTGGTTTGCCTTTTTTTTCTCTTTCTTCTGGTGTTTCTAAACCGTGATCACATGCATTTCTTACAAGATGGGTGAGTGGGTCACTCAACTTCTCAACAATATTTCTGTCTAATTCGGTTTCGTTTCCTTCTGTACTTAGTTTGATATCTTTACCGAGTTCTTTACCTAAATCTCTCACAATTCTTGTATACTTTTGGAAACTATCTCCAATGGGAACCATTCTTAATTTGAGTGAAATTTCCCTAACTTCATTCAGAAGCCTCATTGCAAGGATGGATGATTCCTGTAGATTGGAATCTTCCATATTTCCAATGAGTTGGTTCATATTGGCACAGGAAACAACGAGTTCTCCCACTCGGTTGATTAAATTGTCGATTCGTTTGGAATCAACTTTGATGGTGGAAGATTTATTTGTATCTTTGTTTGTTTGGGAAGCAGGATTTTGTGTTACAGTTTCTTTGACCGGTTCTACAGAATTAAAGGAATTTGAAAGTTGGTTTGTATTGGTCTCAATTCCAGTTTTCAGAGTTTTTAATGTTTCTAAATATTGAATTAAACTAGCATCCGTTAGTATTCCAATTTCTTTCCAAAGATTACCGAGTAAAATTTCTTCCTCAGGAAGTTGGCCTGAGAGATCACAAAGATCCTGGATACCTGCACCAGGTGGAAGTATATGTAAAAAAGAGTCGTTTTCGATAAAATTAAAAACCTTTCTGACTGTTTCCAAATCGGAATCGGAGACAAAGTGAATTTCAAAACCTAAATAACAAAATTCAGGATCGATGTTTTCTAAATTGGCTGCGATTTCAGAAATTGTTTTTAAAGCGTGAATCGTTCCGATTTTTTTTAAGTATCCAATAAACGAAATGGGATCTAATCCTTGGGAAAATACATTGCGGTTTGGTCGAAACGAAATGAGATAAGCCGGAATTCCGAAACCTGAAGTTTGTAATGTTGGCTTATTTTCCAAGGGAACTGCAAGAAGTGGATCGGTATTTGTTTTTTCCGATGTATCATTTTTTAGGTAAGGTTTCATTTGGTCCAAAATGGAATTTCCATGAACAACCTTGGATTCTGGGATTTTGCCTTTGGTTTCTTCCAAAACCAGATAAGACAAATGATCTTTTGCATTTAGTAAAATTTCGGTGAGACCCTCTGCAAAGGGTATTTCGTGAGAACGTAAGCCATCTAAAAGATTTTCCACGACATGTGTAAATTTTACTGTGGAATCAAAACCAAACATACCCGCAGTTCCTTTGATTGTGTGAACTGCACGAAAGATTGCATTTAAATCATCATCAGAAGGAGTTGAAACTTCGGTACGAAGGAGAATGGCCTCCATATCACGTAAGAATTCCTCGGATTCAACTAGATAGGCATCTATAACCTCAGTTAAATCCATTAATTGGTCTTCCTTGTCCCATATCGAAATTCTACTTCATTGGAATGTTCTTTTTTTACTTTTACTCGATCTCCAAAAAAACTAACGAGACCAAGTAAATCTAAAACTTTGAGAACAGCGAGCGAATGGTTTTTCAAATGAATCGAATAGTGATTCGTTTGGCTTAATTCTTTTAAATAAATTAAAAACTGAATCCCTGCGGAATCAATTCGTTGAATTCCATTTAGATCTAAATGAATGACCTTTCCTTTTTCATTTGTCCAAACATCTGCTAGGTTTTTCCACTCTTTGACGAAGGGTACTGTAAGGTATCCCTGCCACTTGATTTCAAAACCTGAATTTGTTGTTTGTAGAGTTTGGACTGGTTCCATGGTTACGGTAGTAATTTAGAAATCGTATCGAGTAATTCTTCTGGGGAAAAAGGTTTTGTAAGCCAGGCTTTCGCTCCGGCATCCAAACCTTGTTGTTTTTTTTCTGGTTGCGATTCTGTTGTTAACATGATGATCGGAGTGAATTTATATTTTGGATTTTCTTTTACTTTTTTAATAAAGCTGATTCCATCCATATTTGGCATATTCATATCGGAAACAATCAAATCCACTTCGTTCCCTTCGAGTTGTTTCAAACCTTCTAACCCGTCACCAGCTTCGATTAAATCAAAACTCGCGTTTTTTAAATGGACTGAAATAATCTTGCGAAATACCGCAGAATCATCAATGATCAGAATTTTTCTATTCATGGTTGGTTTCCTTGTTGTTTTGGATTGGTAAAAATATTTCAGCAATGATACAGTCAGCTTTTACTTCTGTTGTATGATCGATTGCGTTTCGAATGAAAAACATTCCGTTGTGTCTGTGAAGGATAAAATCAACCATTGTTAATCCAAGTCCCAAACTGAATTTTTCTTTTGAGTAGAAACTTTCAACAGGTGGATGAATACGGTAAAATGGTTCGATTAATCTTTTTTCGGAGTGGGTTAGTTGTCTTGCATATTCATCTTCAACAATATTGTTTTTTGCAGACAAACAGAAATAACCGTCAACAAAAGTTACAAAAACATCAAAGTGAGATTTTTTTTTGGAATATTTCAGTCCATTTGTAATGATTTCATGGATGGCAACTCTCATTGATTCCATATCAAAATCAAGATAAACTGATTGTTTGACTACAGGTAAATTTACCTTAATCTCTCGTTCTTCAATTTCGTTTTTAAATTCTTCAACAAGAGAAGGCAAGATTCCTAATAGTTCTTCGCTTTTTTTTCGTGTCAAACCTTTATTGTTTTGGATGATATCGACTGCGAGATCAAGTCCTGACATCATCGCCATGTTGTGTTCATGATTTTCAAATAACAAATCCCAGAACTCTTTACTAATCAGATAATCATTCCCTTGATTGATTTTGATTTGTTGGATGGAATCAATAATCGTTGACATCGCCCCGAGTCCAGAGCCTTGCATTAAGGTTGTTTTTAAGTTTAAGATGGAATAAAGTTCCGAGTTAACTTCGTTTGTCTTTCTGTGAGATTCTTTGTAGTTTAGCCATTCCAATTGGCTTTTTAATTCTTTTGATTCTTCATCAATAAGAAGAGACTCCATTCTCTTTAAATAGACGTATTCTAATGCTTTTTCAATACGATCAGAAACAATTTCTACATGAAGAGGTTTTAAAAGGTAATCGTAGACTCCGAGTTTCATCACTTCTATAATCTCTTCTGTTTGGTCAATCGCTGTTTGTACAATAAAAACAGCAGTGGGTTCTATTTTTTTTCTTTCTAGAATGAATGTTTTCCCATCCATCACAGGCATCATCAAATCCACCAAATAGAGGCTATATGGTCTAGAGGATGCCATTTCAAGGGCAATTTTGCCGTCTTCCGCAATCTCGGCTTCCATTCCAATTCGTTTACAAATCGCTTCGAGTAGGACTTGGTTTTCCTTTTTATCCTCGATGATTAGGATTGGTTCTTTGGGACGTCGAAATTCCTTGCTTCGAGCCTTCGCGGGATTGTTTGAATTAAAAATCGATTCCACCATATAGATTATCGGAAATCCTACGGGATAATTCTACAGGGTTCAATTCCTTTATTTTATAAATTCCGGTAACTTGAGTTTAAAATTTGACCCCTGGCCTAATTGGGAAGTGAGTTCGATTGCCCCTCCAAGTCGAATGGCTAGGCCTTGCGAAATGGAAAGTCCAAGTCCCGTTCCTTCTATATTCCCATCGTCGTTTAACCGTGTAAAGGTATGAAACACCCTGATTTGATCCTCTTCCGAGATTCCTGGGCCAAAATCGCGAACAGAAATAGTTAAAGTGTCGAGTTCCCAATGACATTCAAACTCAATATAGGGTTGATTTGAGTATTTAATCGCATTGGAGAGGAGGTTGAGAAGGATTTGTTGGATTTTTCCAGAATCAGAAGTGATCGTTTTTGATTGGAGCGGTGGGCGAAATCGAATGTCCATCCGTTTGGCGTTAGCTTGTGGTTGGATTAGATCCAAGGTTTGGCGACATAGATCTTCTGGTTTAAAGGTTGATAACTTAATTTTAATTTGTCCCGACTCAATTTTCATCAAACCTAAAATTTCGTTAATCATACTCAGGAGTCTAGTTCCACCAGTATAGATATAATTTAGGTATTCCTTTCCCGTTTTATCTGAGTCTGGGAGTTGGATGAGTTTTGAAAACCCAATGATCGAATTTAAAGGAGTTCTGAGTTCATGGCTCATATGAGCTAAAAATTCAGTTTTGGCTTTGTAAGCGCGTTCTAATTCTTCTTTCGTTTTTGTAAGATCGAGTGTCCTTTCTAAAACCAAAGATTCTAGAGTGGACTTATACCGATTGATCTCTGTTAGGTCTAAATCTCTTTGGACAAATAATCCCATCCACCGACTTACCGTTTGGTAAATCAAAAGGTTTTCTTGTTTGATGGGGGAATTCTCTTTGTATTTTAAAAAACCCATCACACCTAAAAATTGTTTTTCAAACAAAACGGGAATGAGAAGGAGGGTTTCTGCTTGGGTTTTTTCAAAAAACCATTTCTCTCTATCCAGTGCTCTTTTTTTTGTTAGATGGATTGTTTTTTCTTTTTTAAGTTTGTGAACCCACCTGCTGAGTCCCAAATCAAACCAATCGGAATTTTGGCATTCTTCCGGTAACTTTGGATATTTTGTGGACTTTCTTTCATTCACCCAAATTTGGAATCTCTCTTCTGAATTAACTGGTTCATACTTAAGATAAAAAATGGAATCCATCTCTGTAAAATACAGCAGTTGGTAAAGTGCGTGTGGTAATCCTTCTCTGATGGAAGGTTGTTGGATCAGAATTTGGATGGAAGAGGCTACACCGATTTCAAACCGTAATCGCCAAGCAATTTCTTCTTCTTGTTTTTGTTTGGCGGTAATATCTTTTATACAAAATTTTGTGTATTCTTTGTTTTTGTTTTCTTCTTGAACTTTAAAATTTCCAAAATACGATTCTAAGATGGTACCATCAGGTTTATAAATGAGTTCTTTAGAAAAATTAGAATTTTCTATTTTTTTTGCGAGAAAACTATTTAAATCGAATCCGTATTCTAAGGTATCAAAGAGTTTATTTCTTAAAATAAACTCAAATTTTTTAGTAGTTTTGTCTATAGAGAGAATGCATGTTCCTGAATCATCTCCTTCCAGAGATGCTTTGAGTATAGACCAAGCATCCAAAGGCATTTTTTAATACTGCTTAAGTAGTTCTTTGGGCAACCGAAAACTCATTGTATCTTCTCTGCTTTCTGGAAACAAAGAAACTTTGGCATCGGGGAAATGTTTTAAAATCTCTCCTACGATTTCATCGACAAGGACTTGGGGACTAGAAGCCCCCGCAGTAATTCCTAGGATTTTGATCTTTGCGTTTTTGATATGGTCCGGATTTACATCTTCTTTTTTCGAAATTTGAAAACTATCGGGTCTTGTTTTTTTTGCTAATTGGCAAAGTCGTACAGAATTGGAGGAATTTTCTGCTCCAATTACAAGCATAGCATCTACGGATTCTAACATGGACTGAACCGCTTCTTGTCTTTCTGTAGTCGCATAACAGATATCATCTTTTTGTGGGTGTTCAACGTACGGAAAAACTTCTTCAATTTTTTTCACAATGCTTTTTGTATCTGCAACAGAGAGGGTTGTTTGCATGAGATAAGTCAAAGGTTTGTCTTTTGTAATTTTATCTTTTAGATTTTCGACATCTTCCGGTGATTCTACAAGAAACATCTCGGCTTCTCCCATGGTTCCTATGGCTTCGTCATGGCCTCTGTGGGCGATATAGATAATTTGGTGCGAGTCTTTGATGTTGCGGGCTTTTCTATGTACTCTTGTGACGAGGGGGCAGGTAGCATCCCCAATTTTCATTTTTCTTTCTGTGGCTTCTTTGACCACTTCGGGGGAAACTCCATGGGCAGAAAAAACGACAGTGGCTCCATCGGGAACTTCATTGAGTTCGCTAATGAAACGAATTCCCTTTTTTTTCATTTCTTCCACGACTCTTTGGTTATGGACGATTTCTTTACGGACGTAGAGGGGAGTTTCTGGGTTTTCTTGGAATGCAGTTTCCACGTAGGAAATAGCATACTTGACTCCAGCACAAAATCCTCGGGGGTTCGCTAAATAAATTGTCTCTAACACGTGAAAAGCCTGCCTTTTTCTGGAATCCAATTCCAAAGATTCACTAGGACATATTTTAGAAAAGGGGAAGTTCTATTTTTATTCAAATTTTATTTCTTTTTCCCTATTATCCTCCCTACCAGAAATACCGATCCTTATCTTGAAAAGGCCAAGGATGGCCTCTTCGAAAATTCATCAATTTCTCGGGCTTTAGGTGAAAACCTCTAGTGGCGAGAGAACGGATTCAAGGAGGAACCCGGATGATTATCAACCACAACGTAAGTGCGATCTTTGCACACAGAACTTTGAAGTCTAACGACGCGAACCTGAGCAAAGATATTGAAAAGTTGTCTTCTGGTATGCGTATTAACAAAGCCGGAGATGACGCATCTGGACTTGCAGTGTCTGAGAAAATGAGAACTCAGATTGCTGGTCTTCGACGTGCAGAACAGAATACTGAAGATGGTATGTCCCTCATTCAAACGGCGGAAGGATATCTTCAAGAAACACACGAAATCGTTCAACGTGTTCGTGTACTCGCGGTACAAGCTGCGAACGGTATCTACTCGGAAGAAGATAGACAACAGATCCAAGTCGAGGTTTCACAGCTAGTGGACGAGATCGATCGTATTGCTTCTCAAGCAGAATTCAACAAAATGAAACTGCTTACAGGAGCTTTTGCTCGTCTCAACCCAACTGCTAGTATGTGGTTCCATATTGGAGCTAACATGCACCAAAGAGAGCGCGTGTACATTGAAACAATGAACACTGCTGCATTGGGATTAAGAAACCCTACGGTTCTTACTTTCATCTCTCTTTCGACTGCAGGTAAAGCAAACTCCGTAATCGGACTTTGTGATGATGCCCTAAGAGTGATCTCTAAACAAAGAGCTGACCTTGGTGCTTATTACAACCGTATGGAGCATGCTGCGAAAGGACTTATGAATGCTTATGAAAACACACAAGCTTCTGAGTCTCGTATCCGTGATACTGACATGGCTGAACAAATGACCAGCTTCACGAGATACCAAATCTTAACTCAGGCTGCTACATCAATGCTTGCGCAAGCAAACATGAAGTCTCAGTCAGTGATGAGATTGCTCCAGTAATAGGATAAGAGAAACCAAAGGCCCAGGCAGGGTGGTTGGGGCCGGCCTCTGGTTTCTCGATTTTCTTCTTTTTCACCCATCCCCAATCAGCTAGATCCTAGAATTCACTCCTTCACTTTCACGACTGTCATCTTTTTTGAAATTAATTTGAAACTCACAGTTTAATACTAACAAAACCGCTTCGTTCTGTTTTTCTTTACGATGTGCTAGTCGGTTTTCATTTTTTTTGATTCAGAAGATAAATTCATTCTCCAAAAAGAGAACCTAAGATTTATTAGAGATTGTGAGTACACTCGATGAAATTAGATATTGAATCCGCATACAAAGCTCTCCAATCCATTGTTTACAAAACTCCTTTACAATTTCATGCAAAATTATCCGAAACTTTTGGGGCCAAAATTTTTATCAAAAGGGAAGACTTACAATTAGTTCGTTCTTATAAAATTAGAGGTGCTTATCACCTAATCCAAAGTTTAACAGAAGAGGAACGAAAGAGGGGGGTAGTTTGTGCCAGTGCAGGTAATCATGCACAGGGAGTGGCATATTCTTGTAAAATTTTGAGTCTTCATGGGGTAATTTATATGCCCGCTATCACACCAAAACAAAAAATAAACCAAGTTAAAATGTTCGGTGGCAATTGGATCGAAATTATACTCGTTGGTGATACATTTGATGAATGTCAAACCTATGCTTTAGAATATGCTAAAACTCATAATAAGGTATTTGTTCCCCCATTTGATCATATAAAAATCATAGAAGGCCAAGGTACGGTTGCTAAAGAAATCTTAGAAGATGAATCAGATATTGATTTTGTTTTTGTCCCCATCGGCGGAGGTGGACTTTGTGCAGGAGTTGGGAATTATTTTAAGAAATTCTCTCCGATAACCAAAATAATCGGTGTAGAACCATTTGGAGCACCATCAATGCAAGAAGCCTTAAAGTTAGGAAAACCTATGGTTTTAGATAAAATTGATAAGTTTGTAGATGGGGCTGCGGTTAAAAAAGTAGGGGATCTTACTTTCCCTTTTTGTAAAGATGTTCTTTCTGATTTGTTACTTGTAAAAGAAGGGAAGGTCTGCTCCACCCTTTTAAAATTATACAATGAAGACGCTATTGTCGCAGAACCTGCGGGAGCCTTAAGCATTGCTGCCTTAGATCAGTATGCAGATCAAATTCGTGGTAAAAAGGTCGTTTGTATCCTGAGTGGTGGGAATAATGATATTGATCGGATGCAAGAAATTAAAGAAAGATCACTATTGTTTGAAGGTTTGAAACATTATTTTATCGTACGTTTTGCACAAAGGCCAGGTGCGCTCAAACAGTTTGTGAACGAAATCCTTGGCCCAAATGATGATATTGTTCGATTTGAATTCATCCAGAAAAATAATAAAGAATCGGGTCCAGCACTGATCGGTATTGAATTAAAATCAAAAGATGATTTTAATTCGCTTCTAACAAGGATGGATGCATTCCATCTGAATTTTACCTTGGTCAATCAGGATGAAAATTTGTTTGAATATTTGATTTAATAAAATACAATTTAGCTTTGATTAGTTGGTTTTATGTTTTGGCAAAAAAAACAAATTCATTTTTCAATCGTAGTTTATTTTCTCATTTGTTTTCAAAATATTTTCAGGAAATCCCTAAAGGATTTTGATTTTCTTTCGATACCTATAGTGATTGAATGATCGTCGTACAGCTAAAAGCCCGGAGTGATTGCCGGGCTTTTGTATTAGTGTGAACTTCCTGTAAAAAAAAACTGAGTTTCAGGAATGAGGTTTTCTTTTTTGTGATCTTATGGTAAACAGGCGTTATTGGGTGGCGGGTGGATAACCCCACCCAGTTCGAGTTGGGCGGGGATGGTATACCTACCGAGTCCTAAGGCATTTCCCTTACCTTTCTAAATGAACAATTTATTTACAAAAAACTTTTATTGAATCGGCAACATTCCTTTATAATAAAGGTAGATCAGGATGAGACTGTGAACTTTCGACATTCTTCACTTGCGATAAATTTTCTCTTTGTTTTGTTTTTCCTCCTTTGCTTTAGCTGTAAACTCGAATGGAATAATCCTAGTGATCCTTCGACACAAGCCTTTTGGGAAACTCGTTTAGCCGAAGAATGGATTGTGGCATACCCACGATCATTTAGCATTCAAGGCACAGTTACCGGACTCAATACCTCACCAGTTGTTTTGAGATCAGCTTCCGATGGGAGTTATATCTCTGTGACTACCAATGGACCTTTCCGGTTGGACGTGTTTGCTTCTCCAAAATACATCCAACTTGATTTTCCGACCCAGCCAACGGACGTACACTGTATGGTTTGGGATAAAGGAACTTGGACAGGTGATGGTTTTGTGAATGCCAAAATTACTTGTCCCTTTGTTCGGACCATCGTTGCCGGGAAAACTCTTCTTTGGGACAGGTGTACTTATGGATCGTCTTGGAATCCTGATGGAACCAGTATCGGAGTTGGAAAAGGGGACTGTTCGAACGGAGCTGCGCAGGCGCTCAGCTTTTGTACAACATCAGAAGGATACAATGACACAACAAACCCAAATGCTTGTAATGGAGGTGTGAACACAGCCCTGGTGAATACAGGTGCCGTTTATTCTTCTTGTCTAGGGCGGAGTCATTCCCAATCCTATGGTCGCGGTAACTGGCGGCTTCCATTCTATACAGAAATGTTTTCAGTAATTCGTTGTAGTGCCACAAATACGGGAGTGATCACTGGTGAAGATGGTTGCACCACAGTAGGCGACATGACAAAATATTCCGGCGCCACTGCTGATCCCATTCTTTTTCCTAACGCCCAAGTCGCAAGGTATTGGAGTTCGCAAACGTTTCAAGCATTAGGTGATACTTCGGTCTATATGGTAGACTTTAACATAGGGAATCAATCCTATGAATTTAAAGATGCAACCGGCTATGTAAGGTGTGTTTCGGAACTATAAGATCTAATAAAACTCGATTTCTTGACCTTCTGAAAATTCAATCCAACTTTTATATCCGATTGCGATTCTAAATAAAAGAGAGTTATTTTTTCTTAAGCACGAATCACAAATAAAGCCAAAGTGGCAAATAAGTTTGGAAATAGTTTGATTTGTCTTGTTCTGTTAAAAAAAGCACGGTGTAGAACCTTGATCCTTTCGAAATCACAAAAATCTTCAAAATCCTTCCCTGATAAATAGTGTAAGTTCGGCGTGTCATACCAATGAAAAGGCATAAGGTCAGTCACTGGAGTTTTTCCGCTAAGAAGGATGGAGGAACGGATTTGCCAATGGGAGAAATTGGGGAATACGATAATGACTTGTTTTCCGATACGGAGACACTCTTTTATGATTTCACCCGGATTTAACGTCTGTTGGATGGTTTGGTTTAGGATTACAAAATCAAAACTATGGTCTAGATGGTGTTTCAGTCCATCGTCAATATCACCATGGTGGACATATAAACTTTTTTTTACACATTGGATGATACATTTATCATCCTTCTCAATCCCTTGGACACGAACCCCTTTGTTTTTTAGGATTAACATGAGTTCACCATACCCGCAACCAAGATCCAAAACTCGTTCACCTGGTTTGACCAAATTGGCAATGTAAGAAATATCAGGTCTATTTTTTAAATCTAAACCAAGAGCTTCGTTCGTATGGATATTCAAAGGAAAACTCCTTCGTCTGTTGAACTCAAAAAATCTCGTAAAATCGAATCCTGTTGTTCGCTTGGTAATAAAAAGCTATCATGCCCTGCTGGGTTATTCAGCTCTACAAAACTAACAGGAACTGCGTTGACTTCGAGTGACTTTACAATTTCTTCCGATTGGTAAGGAGGATAAAGCCAGTCTGAAGTATAAGCAACCACTAGAAAACGACACCTAACTTTTGATAATACTTTGGTAAGTTCTTTTCCTGTACCTAAACTAAAATGATCCAGAGCTTTGGTAACGTAAATATAAGAGTTTGCATCAAATCGGTCTACAAAGGATTCCCCTTGGTAGATGAGATAACTTCCCACAGCAAAGTCTGTTGATTGAATGTTTCCCTTAGGAGGTTTTCTTCCAAATTTTTCTCTCATCATTTCATCACTTAAATAAGTGATGTGACCCATCATCCGGGCAAGAGCCAGTCCTTTAGAAGGTCGATTGTCTTGAGTATAGAGGCCTTGGTTCCAATTGGGGTCAGATAGGATGGCTTGTCTTCCCACTTCATTAAAGGCAATCTGTTGTGCAGAGTGTTCGGAAGAGGATGCCATTACAATACAGTTTTTGAGTCGGTCAGGGTAAGCAACTGACCATTGTAAGGCTTGCATTCCTCCCATCGATCCACCTGCAACGGCAAAAAGTTTATGAATTCCAAAATGGCTGATTAGTTTTTCTTGGGCATTCACCATATCTCCAATAGAGACAAAGGGGAAGGTTGATTGGAAAGGTTTTCCATTTTTCCCATTGATGGTAAGTGGCCCACTAGAACCTTTACAACCACCAATTACATTGGAAGAGATGATAAAGTAACGATTCGTATCAAATGCCTTCCCTGGCCCGATATAATAATCCCAGTAACCTGGACGTTTGTCTCCTTCATGGAATCCGGCGGCATGAGCATCTCCAGAAAGTGCATGACAAACAAGGATGGCATTGTCTTTTTTTTCGTTCAGTGTGCCGTAGGTTTCGTAGGCGATTTCAAGAGGAGTGATTGTCTCACCCCCCTCTAAAGTCAAAGAGTCAAATTGAATAACTTGAGTATATACTACGCCTACGGATCCGTGGGAAAACTCGTTCTGTTCGGAGGTAGGCATAGTCTTAATCAGATGTTTTTTAATGCCTCTTCCAAGTCTACCAGAATGTCATCAATGTTTTCTAGTCCTACGCTCAAACGCACAAATCCAGGGGTCACTCCCGCTGAAATTTGTTCGGCTCCTGTCAACTGTTGGTGAGTTGTGGAAGCTGGGTGGATGGCGAGAGATTTCGCATCACCGATGTTAGCAAGAAGGCTAAAGAGCTCTAGTCCATCGATGAATTTTTTTGCCTTTTCGACTCCACCTTTGATTTCGAATCCTACGATCGCACCATAAAGTCCGCGTTCATGGTATTTCTTTGCAATTGTATGATTTTTGTCGGTAGAAAGACCTGGATAGTTCACCCATTCAATCTTAGGATGTTTTTGTAGAAACTCAGCAACTTTTAGGGCATTGCTAGAATGACGTTCCATACGAAGAGGGAGTGTTTCCACACCTTGTAAGATTTGCCAAGCATTGAAAGGAGAAATCGCTGGTCCTAAATCACGAAGGCCTTGCACTCGTGCTTTTAAAATAAAAGCAATATTCACTCCGCCAAATGGTTCAAACTTTCCAAATACATCCCAAAATTTGAGTCCGTGGTAAGATGGATCTGGTTCCGTGAAGTTTTTAAATTTTCCATTCCCCCAATTGAAGGAACCAGCATCAATGATGATCCCACCAATAGAAGTTCCATGACCGCCTAAAAATTTAGTGAGAGAGTGGACAACGATGTCTGCTCCGTGTTTGATTGGGTTCACTAAATAGGGAGAAGGCATAGTGTTATCAATCACAAGAGGAACACCGACTTCTTTTGCAACCTTACTGACTGCCGCGATATCAAGTGTATCTAGTTTTGGATTTCCTAAGGTTTCTGCGTAAAATGCTCTCGTTTTGTCATTGGATGCTTTACGAAAGTTTTCAGGATCTGATTGGTCAACAAAGTGGACTTTGATTCCTAATTTTGGAAATGTATAATGGAGAAGGTTGTAAGTTCCACCATAAAGAGAAGAAGAAGCAACAATTTCCTGTCCTGCCTCAACGATATTGAGAAGTGCAAGTGTTTCTGCACTTTGTCCTGAAGCAGTCGCAAGAGCTGCCACTCCGCCTTCCAAAGCAGCCACACGTTTTTCTAAAACGTCCGTTGTTGGGTTCATGAGCCTTGTATAAATATTTCCGAACTCCTGTAGGCCGAAAAGTCGTGCCGCATGGTCCGTATCTTTAAATACATAAGATGTGGTTTGGTACAAAGGCACAGCTCGCGACGTAGTTGTCGGATCTGGTTCTTGTCCTCCGTGGAGTGCGATGGTTTCTGGTTTAAAATTACGTGGCATAGATTCCCCCGATGGTCTTGTCATCTTCATCTTGCTTCTCTTATTTGTCAACGAAAATTCCAATAAAACAGAATATCGGTTCGTTTTATTGGAATGGGTCTAAATAGATTATTTCTTATTTTCAACCCAAAACCTTACGATAATGATCGTATCGTGATGAAGTTCCTTCAGACCAAAGGCATTGTACTGCTATTTTTTTTACTTACCTTTGCTCTGGAAGCGCAGGTCTGGGTTCCCACGGGCACTGAATCAAGACGAGCCTCTGCTTTACAATTTGATGCTGGTGGATCCAGTTTTCAAAAAGACTACTATGGGTATATTTCTCCCAATTTCACCTACAACCACGGAAGTAATTTCGGTTATTCTTTTTCTCTCCCGATCAATGCCCTCGCCGTGGATAAGGAACCTCTTCAGTTAGATAGCAAAGCAGGAAAAATCCGAGAGATGGATTATAATAGCAAAAATGACTATGCTCGTGTTTTGAATTATATTTCTTACGGAACCTACAACCAACAAGTCCCAGGGAAGGTTACTTATTCGGCTTATACAGGTAAGATGGTGGATGGTTATGTTGGCCACGGAACCATCGTCAACAAATACCAAAGTTCCTCTCGGTTTGATTCTTATAACCCAGGTGTGATGGCTGATTTAAATACTGACTATGTGGGAGTTCAGTATTTTGCTAATTCGGTTGTTAATTTTGAAGTGAATGCAGCAAGAGTTTATATCAAACCACTTGCCATAGGAAAATCTCTTTTTTCTTTATTTGATAAGTCTTCCGATGTGGTTTATCTTATGAACGTAAGAGGGAATGTTCTCGACGAATCGGGCCGGATCAGTGTAGAAGAAGAAGCTGGTTCTGAAGAAGCCAAAAACAAAAAAGCGGAAGAAGCCAGAAAAAAAGAACTTAGACCCATTAACAAAGATTCTCGAATGGAACTTGTGGATAATGACCCATGGTACAACCGTTTGACGATTGGTTACACAAGGGCTTGGGATAGAGCCGCTCCCGTACAAATGTCTTATAATACCAATGGTTCTCCTGTTACAGAAAAGAATTTAGACAATCCCAAAACCACCCAGGTCACCCGTGCTTCTGTAGAAGGAATGGACATTGAATACAGACTTCTGAACCTACCGTTTGTTGAATTCACTCCATATTTAGACTTTAATAAAATCAAAGGTCTAGATGGAGCACAAGGGACACATTATGGCAGTATCTTTCGTTTGGGAACCAAGGATTTAAATATCATCCTAAAACCTGAATTTCGTCAGATGACGGCAAATTATGCTCCGATGTATTTTGATAGTTTTTACGAAGTGGAACGATTTCAAAAATTTCCAGTTTCCGCTCCTCTTCGTCCTAAATATGATTATTTAGAAAACCAATCCAATGCCAAAGTAACCGGCTATTACCATACAATTTACGTCAATTTTTATCATTTGGGTTTTGAATTTGCCGTTGAAGACTACGGTCTCAAAGGAAACAAACGTGTATTCGCTGCCGCTTATATTCCACTCGGTTCATCTTTTTTGATGTCTTTCTATTATACAAAGAAAGGATATGAATCACAAGGAAAAGCTTTTGAGTTAGACAACAACACACAGGCCGCTGCAGAAATCTCGAAATCTTTTGGCCCAATCGTTTTACGATTACAAAACTATCGAAAGTATTATTTAGATAGCAGCGAAAAGTCTTTTGTTAGTATTGATGAAGTTCGATTTTTAGTTTCTGGTGGGATTAGTTTTTAATCAAAAACAATTGGTGTAAAAATGCAGAATAGGCAAATTCTGTCCTAAGGTTGATCTTTCCAAGACTCAAGATCTTAAAACCAGATTCTTTAAAAAATAAAATCTCATCCGGTTTCCAACCAGATTCTGGTCCAAAGACAAATAAGAATTTTTCTTCAGTTTCTTTTAAATTTAAAAAATCCTTTGAAAGGGTTTCTCCCTCTCGGTCTAAAACCACAACCTTTCCCTTCCATGATTTTAAAAATGATCTCCAGGACGCATTTTTTTCTGCGTGGACATTGGGGAACTGACTATTTCCTGTTTGGCTCATACCTGTTTCAAGATAGGAATTCAGATCTTTCCCATAAACGGGAGAGGTCCAATATTCTTTATTTTTAGAATCCGTCCCGAAAAAATAAACAGAATGTACTCCGTAGCCCCCACTTAAATGTAAAAGTTTTTTTCCCGTCTGTGGTCTTGGAAGTGAAAAAAAAAATTCAACATCCAATGGTTTTAAAACATCGGGAAGAGTTTCTTTTTTTTCTAATGTAGTGGAGTTTTCAGAAACGGAATGAACTTGAAAAAGATAATTACCGGAACTAGGAATGACAACTTGTACGGATTCATTTAAGTTTTTTTTCAGAATCGTTTGGATATGGAGATGTCTTTCTCCTGTTAGTTGGACTAAATGGTTTGAATTTAGTTCCTTTTCATAAACAAGAATCCAATTCAAACTTTAGATCTCGTAACTGGGTTTTGGATTTGGTAAAGAATCTTCTTCTGGGGTAACTGGGCTTGATTCTATATCTGGTTCTTCCTGAATTCGATTTTGGATTTGTTCTTCCTTCGTTGAATCGGAATTAGGGGACTCTGGTACAGAGGACCATTTCCAAAAATACAACATAAGAATTGTAAACAGTAAGATAGGAATCCAACGAATTTCTCGTTTTTTTGGCCCTTGTTTTGATTTTAAGTAATCAATGGGAGCATAAAGTAAATCTAGGAATAGTTCCTTATAACTTTGAAATGATGGTTGGAATTGAAAAGAAGGAATTGGTTCTGATGTGTTTCTAAAATCTTCCGAAGATTCTTGTTCAGGAATAAAGGTAAAACGGTGAGAACAAACGGGACATTGAACCAAAATGGTTCCCTGTGTGGCAGGGAACCGTAACATCGTGGAACAATTCGGACATTGTTTAACGAGATTCAATTAAGAACCTGTTGTTCTTAGTACTTTAAAGAACTCTTCAATGCTTCTACGTTTTTCTTATAGTGTTTATTGGAATCTCGATCGTTATAATCGAAAAGTTTTGTAAACAGTTTGTCGAAGTAATCCAAGTTTTTGAAGTAGAATTGTTTTTTGAAATTGTTTCGAATTGGGTTTGTTTTTGTATTTTCTACGTTCGCAAGAATGTATTTACCAACACCTTTTTCAGAAGGAGTTTCTGGAGTTCCCCAAACAGGATAGTCATCATGTTGGTAGAAGAGTTCCAGTTTATCGTCATGCGCTGGAGTTCCGTTTGGTGCAACGTCAGCAATCACGGAAATGATTTTGTCTTCTAAAACAAAATTGTTTTGGTAAATGTAAGTTCTTACTTTTGTAAGGTTACGTGGTTGTTCTTTTCTTGGATCTGGATCTGCGTTATTGGTACCTTCATAAAAAAGTTCCATTTTTTTGAATTTCGCACCAAGGTTTTTTGAAGACTTTCCATCTTCACTTCCCACAAAGTCAAAAACTTCTAAATGCAAACAAGTGTTATCTTGTGCTTCTTGTTTGTCAGCGACTTCACATCTTTCGCCATCAGCACTTGGTTTTCCTTTGTAAAGGACAGTGCGGTGAGGAAGAGTTCTCACTTTCATTTTAAATAAAACTGTGTGTAAACGGAGGCGTTTATTCACTTCAGAAATATTATCATCTAGTTCTTTTTCTGTCTCAGTAATGGATTTACCGGATTGAGTAGGATCAATTCCAGCAGAAGTGGAACCTGTTTCCGAGCTACCAGTTTGAGCGAAAACCCCAAAATTGAGTAAAAGGATGGGGAGAATTAATTTTATTTTCATGTCCGAATCTTCCTAAAAGGTTAATTTGAGGATACCAAAGAACGACCAATGGTCGTAAACAACTATCCTGTAAAAATTATCGGTAAATCTCCTAGAAGATTGAAGCCGAATCGATTACTTTTTAGCGTTTCCATCCAAAATCTGGAAAGGAATCCAAATAAAATGAAATCTCGGGAGCGGACAAAAAGTCCTCTTTTTCCCAGTTTTGGGTGATCCATCGCCTCTCGACATAGTCACAATAGTCTTTTAAATTCCTTCCCGAGGCACCTTCCAAGACTTCGGCCAGCTTCTCTCGGTCTTTGGAGGGGAGGTGTTTTGCATAACCCTCTAAAATTTTGGAACGTTCGTTCGTATTTGGCAAAGGAAAGTAGATCTTTCGGTCAAACCGGGAGAGAAGTGCTGAGTCCAAATCCCTTTTTCGATTGGTGGCACCGATGGTAATGGTTCCGCTTCGTTCCGCAAACCCATCTAGTTTGCGAAGGAGAACACTGAGTAGGTTCCTTGTAGCTTCAAAAAGTCCATCCTCTCGAGATGTGGCTAGGGAATCGATTTCATCCAAAAAGAGCATACACCTAGGGAAAAGGGCAGCAGCATCAAAGACCATCGCTAGGTTTTGGGAGGATTCTCCGTAATACTTACTTAAGATGGATTCAATGGGTACGTAAACCATGGGAATCCCACAGAGATGGGAGACAATTTTGGCCATACTGGTTTTTCCCACTCCTGGTTCCCCTTCAAAGAGAACGGCGCGGGGAAGATTGGGGCTTGGTTTTTTACGAGTGAGTTTGGTAATTTCATAAAAAGGTTCTGGTTTCAAAATAGGAAAAACCAAACTTTCTAAGATCTGAGCTTTCACCCTATCATACCCAAAAACAGAATCAAAACCTAGGTCGTTACCTTTTGCTTTTTCTAAATGCGGCTCATAAACTTCTGCTCCGAGTTGGTGGAGGAGGATTCTTGGATCCCTTGATTCGGTACCTTCTGCCTTTAAAAATTGAAACAGACTTAAAATCGTTTGGATTTCTTTGGTGGAAAAATCACCATGTTTAGAACACTCTACTTTTAAATCTGATTTGAAAGAAAATCGAATCCGAAACTTACCTGATAGATTCTTTTGTGGTTCAAATAAATTTTCGTTTAAGGCTTGGATGCTAATATATCCTTCTTCAAAATTATAAATCCGAAAGTTTTCTATATAATTTCTAACAATTCCCAAACAATCCAGAATTCGGTCTTTCCCTGCATTTTCCGAACGAAATCGAAAGAGGGTCTCTTCCTTTTCTTGGACAAATTGATAATTGGCATTTTTTAGTTCAGAGGCAAATAGTTCCTTCGCTTTGAAATAATCCGGATGGGTCGCAGAATTGGACATAAGGAACAAAATACGGAACTTTCCCTTTTTTTTCAAGGAAGGATTTTGATTTCCACCGACGAATACAATGGAGAGGTTGCAAAGATATGGGTGAAGGTTCACTATCACAAGAAGACATAGATGCTCTACTCGGCGGTTTTAGTGGAGGAGGGAGCACTCCTGCAGCTGGTGGTTCTGGAGGCGGCGGTGGTCTTGATGATTTAGATGCCCTCGTTGGTGGCGGTGGGGATGACAATGGCCCTTCTTTTGCTGATATTGCTGCAGCCCTTGGTCCGAGTGCCACTCCCAGTCCCGCAAGGTCTGCATCTAAGTCTCAAGCGAGCCCAGGAAGTAATACAGCCAACCTCAATTTACTTTTAGATGTTACCCTCCAACTCACAATCGAACTGGGACGAACTACTATGTTCATCAAAGATGTCCTCCAGCTAACAGAAGGGACTGTGGTCGAATTAGATAAAAATATTGGGGAAGAGCTTGATATCCTTGCGAATGGGAAACTGGTCGGTCGGGGAAAACTCATTATTTTAGATGACTACTACGGTGTCCAAATCACTCAAATCGTCGATCCAATGGAAAGACTTGGTGGCCCCGCCTTCTTATAGATTTTGATTCAAATCTAATTTTGATCCAATGTTATTTGAATCTCCCTATACCATCGAAAGAATCAAAAATCCTTCAGAAGCTTTGCAGGAAAATCTTTGGAACCTACTTCATGAATTCAGTGTTTCGAAATTAGGGGATCCGAGTTTCGAGAAAAAAGAATTTTTCGCCATTCTTGTGAAAGAGGGGGAAACTCTTGTTGCTGCATCCCTTTGTTATTTATTCTTTAAAGGTTTGAACCTCCAGCTTCTCTGGGTTGCAGAAGAAAAACGGGGACTAGATCTCGGAACCAAGTTACTAAAACAAATTGAAGAAGAAGCACTAGGACTTGGAGCCACTCTTGTTTTTGGTTATTCTTTTGGGTTCCAAGCCCCTAAGTTCTATACAAAACTCGGTTATGAAGAAGTGGGGATGATTCCCGATTACCCTCTGGGACAGAATTGTTATTTCCTTTGCAAAAAGTTAAATATTGATTCTCCTTGACAGGAAATCTTTATTTTTTTAGTCTATAATTCTATGTTAAACCTGGCCATTGTGTAGACCGCCAAAACGGTGAACTTGTTTTGGATACCCCGCCTAAATACAATTAGGAGGCGGCTATCTTCGCACAGGCGGTCTATTCCCACTCATCCACTGTTTTGGTATCCCATTTTTGTTTTGCCGCAAAAACTGGATATGGTACGTGAATCCGAACTATCTAAAATTCAAAAGTTCTCTAAGAAAAAACGTTTTGACGATGAAGACGAAGATATCTCTTCTCTAAAACCCAAAACAAAATCTCATCGTTTTCGTTCTGATGAAAATGAATTTCGTTGTGTAGAATGCAAACAAATGGTCTTTCCTCCAGGTTTTGGAACTGACCAGAGAAACCATTGCCCCAATTGCCTAACCAGTTTGCATTTGGACAATTCACCTGGAGATCGGGCTGCTACGTGTGGAAGTAAAATGGAAGCCATTTCCATTTGGGTTCGTAAGGGTGAATGGGTGATTTTACATCGCTGTAAAGGTTGTGGGGTGATCCATGCCAATCGCATTGGACCCGATGACAATGAAGCCCTCCTTGTTTCCCTTGCGGCTCAAGCCATGGCGAAACCAAGTTTTCGATTGTTTACAGAAAATCCGGCGGAGGGCCCGCCGGATTGAATTCGAATCGTTTTTATACTTTTGGTTTTTTTCCTTCGGTTAAGTTGGAAATGAGATTTGGTAAATTCATTACATCCGCAGGGATGAGAATTTCCGTATTCTCTTTCGCAACATTTAAGAAGTTGTGGATAAAGGCTTTTGTGATTTGGAGTTTGATCGCAGAGGCTCCTCCTTGGTCGGAGATGGAACTTGCAATGGCTTCGATCCCTTTCGCTGTTGCTACAGCCAGAGCTTCGATTTCTGTTGCCTTTCCTTCGGCAGAGTTGATCCTTCTTTGTTTTTCCCCTTCTGATTTGTTCACTGCTTCTTCTTTAAAACCAAGAGAGCGGTTGATTCTGGAATCTCTTTCTCCTTCGGAAAGCAGAACTTGTGAACGTTTGGCGATCTGTGCTTTCTTCTCTTTTTCCATAGCGTCAAGGACAGATTTTGGTGGAACAATATTGAGAATCTCATAACGATTGACTTTAATTCCCCAAGGTTCGGAAGCTTGGTCGATAGCCGCAACAATGGTAGAGTTGATTAAATCTTTTTCCCCAATGGTTTTATCTAATTCCATCGTTCCAATCACAGAACGCATTGTCGTTTGTGCGAGTTGGATGGCAGCAAATTGAAAGTCTTCGATTCCATAAGAGGCGCGTACTGGATCAATGATTTTTAAATAAATCACACCATCCACTTTCACCTGTACGTTGTCATGCGTGATACAAATCTGCGGTTGTACATCAATTGATTGTTCTTTGAGGGTATGGTAATACGCATCGCGATCAATGAAAGGAATGAGGATATGAAACCCTGCTCGTAAACTACGAGAGTATTTTCCAAGTCGCTCTACAATGAGAACATCTTGCGCCGGAATGATCCGAATGCAGCGGAAGATTTTATAAATCAAATATATGGCAATGATCGACCAAAAGGCTAAGTATACAAATTCCATTCTATTCTCCTACCTGTGGGATTTTCGTTGTGATTTTGGAAAGTCCTTCAAAAACTCCACCAATGTTCGCTAAAGTTTCTGGAACCACTGTGGTTTTGGATGTTTTTAAAATGGAACCCAGGGCATCCAAATACTCTTGAGTGATCTGTAAACTCACCGCTTCCTTTCCTCCTTTTTTGCTAATGGCTTCGGAGATGAGTTGTAAACCTTTTGCGGTGGCATTTGAAATGAGAGTGATTTCTTGGGCACGTCCATCGGCCTCATTCACCAAACGAATTTTTTCCCCTTCGGAGATGTTGATGGATTCTTGTCTTTCTCCTACAGAGTGATTCACCCGAGCATCCTTTTCTCCTTGAGAGATGGTGATTTCTGCTCGTCTTTCCCTTTCAGATTTCATCTGGTTTTCCATCTCAAGTAAGATTTGTTTTGGCGGAGTGATATTTCTAATTTCGTATCTTGTGACTTTGATTCCCCAAGGATCAGTCGCACGGTCAATATTGGAAACCACACGACCATTGATTTCATCTCTTTCAGAAAGTAGATTATCAAAAATTAATTTTCCAATTTCGGAACGAAGAGTGGTTTGTGCCAGTTGAGTGGTCGCTAACATAAAGTTATCGATTCCGTAAGATGCTTTTTCTCCATCTACAACTTTTAGATACAATACCCCATCCACTTCAACGGATACGTTATCCTTTGTGATACAAACTTGTGGATCAATATCGATGGTTTGTTCTTTTAGATTTTGGCGATAACGGATTTGATCAATAAACGGAATCATAAAATAAAATCCCGATTTCAAAACACCATTTAGCACACCTAATCTTTCTTTTACATAAACACTTTGTTCTGGAACGATGATGATTGTTTTTTTAATGATATAAACAACGACCAAAAATACAACAATGACGGTTGCACCCATAATTTCCTCCTCTAAGACGTTTGACCCTATAAGATGAGGAAAAAGAGAAAAGGGTTTTTTTATTTGTGTTTAAAAAAAACGAAATTCTTTGTTTATGATTCTACTTTCTCTACTGTAAAAGTAAGATTTTCCCTAGAGAGAATACGAACGTAATTTCCTTTTGGTATTTTGGAATCGGTAGAAATCGCATCCCAAAGAGTTCCTTGAAAACGAATTTTGCCACCATGTCTTTGTACTAAAATATCTGTTTCCACAGGAACTATTTGGTTTAGAAAATCATCTTGGACAAAAGGATCTACAGAAGATTCCGATTTAAAAAATCGTTTCACTGCGGATCCACCAACGAGAATGGAAACAAGACTAGAGACCACCCAAACAACCACTTGGGTGTAAAATTGGAGTTCTACCAAACGAGTCAAAATCCCCGTAAATATGGCTCCAATTCCTAGAAACATTACAAAAGTTCCAGGAAGTAGGAACTCAGAAAATAATAATGTGATTCCTAGAAAAATCCAGACATAGGGTGAGTTTGCGAAAATAAAATCCAATGGAAACCTCTAAGGAGAAGGAACGTCAGATTCTAATGTAAGGCAAGAAAAATAATACTTTGATTTCGGGAGAAGGGATAGAACCTGTCTTGTGTGAAACGAATTTTTCTCATTCTACTCGGTATTTTTCTCCTCCTTCAGTTTTTTCCAGTTTCAAGAACCAACCCTCCAACAACTTCTGAAATCCAAACTAGTAAAGAAGTTAAAGAAATCTTAAAACGCAGCTGTTATGATTGTCATTCCAACGAAACGGTTTGGCCGACTTACTCTTATATATTTCCGGCATCTTTGCTCATTTCCCATCATGTGGACGAAGGACGAGAGGAATTGAATTTTTCTGAGTTCGGATCACTTGCGGAAAGAAAACAAAACAAAAAAATCTACGAGGTTTGGGAACAGGTTGAGGAAGGAGAGATGCCTCCTAAAGATTATCTTTTATTACATCCTAGTGCCCAGTTATCAGAAAAGGACAAAGAGATTTTGAAAGTATGGACAGATACATATCATAAGGAATCAGAATGAAAGAAAAAAAATTATGGGGTGGAAGGTTTGATGCACCACCATCTTCGCTAATGATTCGTATTGGAGAATCCATAAGTTTTGATAAAGAACTTTATGCTCATGATATTGAAGGTTCGATTTCCCATTCGCGAATGTTAAAACGAATCGGAATTCTCTCTGAATCGGAACAAAGAAAAATTGAAACAGGGCTTTCGCAGATCAAAAAAGAAATCGATTCTGGAAAGTTTGAATTCAAAATTGAGAACGAAGACATCCATATGTCTGTGGAATCTCGCCTAACGGAGCTTCTTGGAGATTTAGGAAAAAAACTCCATACTGGTAGGAGTCGTAATGATCAAGTTTCGCAGGACGTTCGTTTGTATATCAAAACGGAAGTGCAGTCCATTTTGGTTTTACTTGCTGATTTACTTTCTGCTTGGATCGGAAAAGCTGAGGATCATACAAAAACCATCATTCCTGGATATACACACTTACAAATTGCCCAACCCATTCGTGCTTCTCATTATTTTTTATCTCATTTTTGGGCGAACGTTCGTGACTTTGAAGATTTTTTAAGTGCCTATGAAAGAGCAGATGAACTTGTATTAGGTTCTGGTGCTCTCGCAGGAGTCAACTATGCCACAGATAGAGAATTTCTAAGGAAAGATTTATCCCTCTCTCGGATTTCTGAAAATTCTATGGATGCGGTAAGCCAAAGAGACCATATCTTTAAATTCCTTTTTGCATCCTCTCAGTTTATGATCCATGTCTCTCGTTTTTGTGAGGAGATCATCCTTTATACCTCTCAGGAATTTAGTTATTTCAAACTTCCCGATCACTTAACCACGGGTTCTTCTATTATGCCCCAGAAAAAAAATCCTGACGTGGCAGAACTCATCCGAGGAAAAGCAGGTCGCGTGATTGGTAGTTTGACCCATTTACTAGTGATGCTGAAAGGAACACCTTTATCGTATAATCGAGATTTCCAAGAAGATAAACTTCCGTTATTTGATACAGTCAAACAAATCAAACTCAGCATCGAGGGGGTGCGGGATATGGTTCAGGGAATCCAAGTATTTCCAGAAAATGCGATCCGTAGCCTTCGTTCTGGATTTTCTACAGCCACAGATCTTGCCGATTGGATTGTCAGTGCTAAGGGGATTCCTTTCCGTTCCGCCCATGAAATTGTGGGGGAGCTTGTGAAACACTGCTCATCCAAAGGTTATGATTTGTTTACCATTCCGAGTGGAGAGAGGGGCCAAATCCATGCGGTTCTCACAGATCCTGGATATGAAGCGGCGATTTCTCTCGAAACCTCTTGTGACAAAAAAGATGTGATGGGAGGGACTTCACTTCCTCGTCAAAAAGAACAAATCAAACGGGCAAAAGCCAAAGTAAACGAATTGACCAAAAAGCTAAAATCGATAGAATCAAAAGGTAAAAAATAAATATGAATTCTAAGTTCCTAAACAAAATCTCCGTTTTCGCATTTCTCTTTTTGGTTCTTTCTCAAACTGTATTTTGTAGTGACCAAACTTTCAAAAAAATCACTTATGAACCAGTTTCTTATTCTTTGTCTAAGGTCATTGTCAAACGACAAGATACCACTTCGGTCAAGTTACCAGAAAAACCTGCCATCTATGCTGTATTTTCCACCACTGCTGGTGATTTGGTTTTGGAACTATACGACACGGCAGCACCTAAAACGGTTCAAAACTTTATTGATTTGGCCCAAGGGGAAAAAGACTTCAAAACCGACAAAGATTCCGAAAGACGACCGTTCTACGATGGACTTAAATTTCATAGGGTAATTGAAAACTTTATGGCACAAGGGGGATGTCCCAGAGGAGACGGAACCGGAGGGCCAGGATTTCAAATCGAAGACGAAATCAATGGAAAGGCTTTGGGTCTTGACAAACTCAAAATCAAAGATGCTCCTCAATACCAATCCCAATTGCAACGTGCGGTTTTAGCAGAGTTTAAAATTCAATCCCGAGCGGAGTTTGAAGAGAAACGAACGGAAGTAGAAAAGGCTTACCAAGAAGCGATGGAACTTCCTGTTCTGGAAGTTTTACATCGAGTGGGATATCGTTATAACGAAACGGTTCCAAGTAAAAAAGCCCTTCGCGGGTCTCTTGCTATGGCCAATGCAGGCCCGAACACCAACGGGTCACAATTTTTTATCAACCAGGTAGACACCCCACATCTTGATGGTCTCCACACTGTTTTTGGATTTTTAGTTTCTGGGTATGATGTACTGGATCGAATCATTGAAAAGGGGAACCTTCAAACGACAATCCGAAAGGTTGTTGTGATTGATAAAAGACAATGAACTACTTAGAAGGAATCGAAGTCATACAAAAATACACCTCTGGTTCCTCAGTGGAACCGGTATTAAAATTCATTATGACAGTACCTCATAATGAAGAAGCATTTGCCAATGCACTTGACGAGATTGGGGGAATCAATCGTTACCCCGATACCTTTGTCGGACTTCTTAGTTTCATTAGTTTTATTTTGGGTCAAAAATCGAAAATGAGCCAACTTTATGAGACGGCTCTCGAACGTTATGAATCACTGAACCAAGTAACTTCCAAACGAAAACCCACAGAAGAAGAATCGAAAATCAAAAAAACTCTTACCGATTTCATTTTGAAAATTGAAAAGGTTTTTGAGATCCAAGACCTTACTGATGAAAGTTTGGTGAAGGAATTAAACCGTTTTGTTTCCGAAGCCAATCTCTATGGGGTCACAGAAAACGAGATCAAAAACCTAAAAGTTTCCTCTAAAACAGTGGCCCTGGTGGAACCCCATTTGGACAAACAGAGAGAAAACTACTACCAATACAAAAAACTGGGTGGGGTCACGACAAGGCTCATTCGGATTGCAGACTATATCCTGGATGAAGCCAAAATGGGTGCTGGTTAGCCCTTTTATGTCCTAAAAATTCTTTCGAAAAATTTAAATCCTGCCGAAATCTTAAACTGTATGCGGTCACTCCGAATTTTACTGATTTTAGGAATTCTTTTGGCAAATTCCCTCCTTGCGTTTCCAGACCGGGATGCTCGGGGTGAAAGGATCGATAATTTTGTATCTTTGCAGTCAAAAATCAGTCTTTCTTTAACCAAGCGGAGTTACCAAGCCGGAGAAAGAGTTCCTCTTACTTTCACTGTGACCAATACCGGAAAAGAAGTGGTTCGTATCTTCCCTTCTTTTGATTACCGGTATTCTTTCCAAATCATTGTGAAAGATGATAATGATCGTATCCTTACACCCATTGAAGATCCGGAATTTCCAGACCCCATCCTCAAACGTAGAACCACCATTGTAAATTTAGTGGGAGATGAGAATAAAGAGGTCAGCCTTCATAGGAATGAATCTTTTTCTAAAACTATCTATTTGGATGAACACTATAGCTTTTTACCAGATCAAAAATTCTATGTAACGGGGTATTTTTACCCCAATTATACCGAAGACAAATCGGCCTTCCTTCGTTCCGGGAATACAGTAGGATTTTTATTTCAAAATTCCAAAGCGGAAAGAAAGGAAACGGTCACTCGCCAAATCACAGAAAACGGTGGGCTTTCCCCAGAAGAGACCATCTTCCTTTTTCTCGGTGCTGAGATGAAAAAACGTTGGGAATACCATTTCAAATGGATCGATTTTTCAGAATATATCTTGGCCTATGATCGTTACAGCAGTGCCTATACTGAAGCCGGTGTAGGCGAAAGAGAAACTATTATCGAAGATTTTAAAGAGTATTTGACGGAGACACCCTCAGGTGTTTTAAAATACTTTAAAGTGATGAATGTGGATTATCCCTCCAAACGGGATGCCCGAGTTCAAGTTTATGTGGAAAGAATGATGGGTCGGTTCAAAACAAGGTACGAATATATATACACCTTGCGACAAGAAGAAGGAAGCCGTGTTGGATTTTGGCAGATTAAAAACTTACTCGTAAAGGTAAAAAAATGACAGAAATCCTTTCCCAGGACGAAATTGATGCCCTGTTAAATGCGATCTCCTCTGGGGAAGTCTCAGAGGATGAATACTCATCGGTTGGGGAACAGAAGAAAGTCAAAATTTACGACTTCAAACGTCCGGATAAATTTTCAAAAGACCAAATTCGTACTTTGCAGATGATGCACGAGACCTTTGCCCGTTTGGCAACGACAGGCCTGTCGGCACAGTTACGAGCTCTTGTTGTCGTGCACGTAGCTTCTGTGGACCAGTTAACTTACGAAGAATTCATTCGTTCCATTCCGAATCCCACAACGCTAGCCGTAATCAATATGGATCCCCTTCGCGGATCTGCCATTTTAGAGATTGACCCATCCATTTCCTTTACGATCATCGATCGTTTGTTTGGTGGTAAGGGAGAGTCTTCTAAGGTCAACCGAGAACTTTCCGATATCGAGTTATCAGTAATGGAAGGGATTATTGTTAGGATTCTTGGAAACTTACGAGAGTCTTGGTCTACGGTAATTGATTTACGTCCACGACTAGGAAACATCGAAACGAACCCACAGTTCGCCCAGGTCGTTCCTCCCAATGACATGGTGGTATTAATTACCCTGGAAACCAAAGTAGGGGAGGTAGAAGGGATGACCAACCTTTGTATTCCTTATATCACCATTGAACCTATTATTAATAAACTTTCGGCTCAATACTGGTATTCTTCGATTCGTAAAGGGGAAGTGGACGAAAACCGTGCCGTCATCCAAGAACGACTCGATCAAGTCAAAATCCCTCTCATTTCCGAAGTGGGAAGTGTGGACATTTCTCTGAATGACCTTATGAATTTACATGTGGGAGATGTGATCAAACTTGAAAACACTCCAATCAAAACAGACCTAATGGTAAAAGTAGGAGACCGCAGTAAGTTCAAAGCCACACCAGGACGTGTGGGGAACCGTCTTGCCATCCAAATTGGGGATAGCATTGAGGACATTCCAGATGAACTTCTTGGTTCCACGAGATCGGAACAAGAATACTGATTTCATTCACTAAACAAAGTTTATGCGAAAAATGAAATCACTCGCGGCAAATTCTAAATCGTTTGGAAAATGGGCAGGTCTCCTTTCCATTTTTTGCCATAGTGAGTCTCTCTTAACGGAGACTAGGGTTTAATTTGTTCCTGTCCGTAGCTATGGTGCTAAAAGGAACAAATTCCTAGTTAACAATTACATTCAACGTGATTTCGATGGGCAATGGTGATTATAAAATGATTCTTTTTCGCAGTAGTAAAGAACTTGTTGGCTCTAATTTGTAATTAAACAGATAAAACCAAAAAAACGTTTCAAAGAATACTAGATAAATAATGGTTTTTTGTCTTGAAGGAAAGGTTTTAGGCGCGAAAAAATAATTGGCAAGTTAGCTAAAGACTTGGTTGATCTTATATATTTTTGTTTTTCCTAAACCTTTTAAATCATCTTCAATCTCTGTGACAGTACCGCTTTCAAAAAGAAATCCTTGTTCTAAACAAATCTGATTTAAATCGTGTGAGAAAACAATGCTATTTGAACTAGAATGTTTAGACATCCTTGCACATCTGTCGACAGCAGTTCCAATCGGGTCTATGTAATTTGTATCAATTATACGACCGTCAAAGCAAGTTCCAAAATCTAGAGATGCCTTGGCTTCAATTTTAAAAGGTGCTTTATTAAAAGCTTTCAAATTATCGAACAGCTGAAAAACTTCTCTACAGCATTTGAATATCGTCTCTACATTGATGTCTGTGGGGAAAGTTGCCATCACCTCATCCCCAATAGTCTTTACAACGGTTCCTTCGTATCGACTTACAATATTGGCTGTTCTAGATAGAAATACCATTTGCCGAGAGATCCAAATAAATGGTGGCATCGAGTTATTCAGACAATATTTTTTGAAACTTGCAGAATCGCAAAGATCAATAAAAAGAATATACAAATCATATTCAGAGCTTAATACTTCTAGTGTTTCTGATAGCTTCTCAACTCGTTCTAATGAATTATCGCTACTCATTTTCAGATAACAAGTTCATTACATAATCTTCTCCAGTAATAGTTAAAGCCCAACTATTGTTTACGCTATTAAGGAGTGCTTTGCGTTTTGCTTTATTGAGAACATCACTAATGTTAATGCCATTCCAGCCAGGATATTGGACATCTTTGAATAAGTCTTTTATTTCAATGGCTGGAATTTCTTTTTTATCTTCATATTTAGAAAGATAGAAGACAAAGATTGTCGCTATATCTGGCCGGGAAGAAATCTTTTTTTCGTGAATAAATTTGCGATAAAACTCATTAATAGGCATTTTCATGGTTGGAGTTTGGTTTTTTCTGAGTATGCCGTCTCCGGGTTTCTTTCGATCGTTATCAGTTGTCTCACCATATACCCTATTTGAAAACTCTTCAAATTTGCTTTCGACCCAATTCTTATCATGACTTGATATTTCTAGTTGAGCCTGACCTTTCGTTATTTGAATCTTATAGTGTTCCATTTTTCCTCCGTTTGTTGACAACTTTAATCATATTATTATTATGCGCGTTAACAAGTGTTTGTCAACATAAAAATCTCCTATACACACCTATCCACAGTCGCAATGCTAGTATTTATAGGTTTAGAATACGTATTTATACTCATAGTATACCATTTTTTGAAAATATATTAAAATAGTTGACTTTTTTGTATGTAAATTTATTTTAGTATGAGGTTTAATTGACATCGCAGAAATATAGAGTGAGGTATTCGTGTAATGGATAGTAATACGATAAAGGCTGGGTTAAAGGTGACTTTGTTTGCCGGGGACACCTTGGTTGCAGAATCTACAGATCCTGTTCTATGGCAGTCAGTTCTCAGAGCTATGAGCAAAAAATCCTCTAGCCTAGAATCAGAGAATTCAGGATTCATAGGGAATGAGTCTGAAGAACCCATTGTTCGAATGGCTTCAAGAATTGGGGTTTTACCAGCGGAGTTAGTGGGGGCTCTATCACCATCAAAAGATGAGCCGTTTATAACTCTGGACATGCGTTACTATGAGGGATTTATAAAGAATTTTCCCGCTAGGGGACCTAATTCGGTGAATGGAACTAAGTTGGCTGCAACAGCCCTTTGTATCTGGTCGCAGGAAAGTCAATTAGGTGAAATCAGAGTAAGTAATGTTGACGATGTACTTGCAACAATACATTTGAATGACAAAAATACTTATAGAAGTATCAGTAATACTGAATGGCTTAGAATTCGAGCCGGAATTATTACGATCAACCCGGCCATGATTTCAAAGGCATATGATCTTTTACAAAAATTCTGCACTAAACGTGGACCAGGCGCATAATAGATGAACCTAAATGTCAATATTCAATTTAACAAAAAAGACATTTGCAATGGTGTTCCACTGAAACGACTACCTTCAGGTATTTTCTCCTTAGATCATGAGATAATTCTCAAAGATTTTTCTGGAATAATTACCTTAAATTATATCCCGGCAACAAGATGTGATACATTTGCGGGTAGACAAATAAAATGGTCGAAGAACCGTGCATGGAATTTCGATTAATAACTTCTTTCGTGAGTTTATGCAAACATTTGGTCAATTCAAAAAAACATTTCCCTATTTAGGGTTAGTTCTTTTTCTTCTTTTTTGTTTTTCTCTGAACGCCAAATCTAAAAAAACTTCTGTAAAAGAAAAGAATTCTCTCCAAGTTCACCAAACCATTGTTCTCTCGATTGATGGATTTCCTGCCTATTACTGGTCGGATCCAAAATACCATTCCTATTTCCCTCATTTAACAGAACTCTTTCAAAAATACGGAGTCTCTGAAATTGAAACCATCAATCCATCTGTAACATATCCGGCACATACTTCTATGGTGACTGGTTTGGATCCGGCAGAACATGGAATCTACAACAATACTCTCTCCGATCCTTTTGAAAAAAACGATGGGGGATGGATGTGGTATGTAGAAGATATCTTGGTTCCTACCATCTGGGATTTAGCAAAAGAGAATCAGAAAACCACAGCCAATGTATTTTGGCCTGTGACTGTGGGTGCAAACATTGATTGGAATCTTCCCCAGTATTGGAGGAAAAAAATTCCTGAAGATGACAAACTCCTTCGGGTTCTTTCCACAAAAGATCTACACAAAGAAGCGGAACTAGCCGTAGGAGCTCCGTTAAATGATGTTTCCAAAGATGAAGTTAAACTTAAAACAGCGACTTGGCTTTTTCATAAGAAAAAACCGGACCTGATGTTTGTGTATACTACGGATTTAGATACCAACCATCACGGATTTGGTCCAGGATCGGAAAGAGCGCTCACTCGACTTTTACAACTCGACAAAGCCATTGCTTTATTTTTCCAATCGGTCGGTGCTTTTACAAAAAAAAGTCCAACTGTGGTGATTGTTTCTGATCATGGTTTTCATTCGGCAGAATCAGTTTGTGCACCGAATGTCGTTTTAAAACAAAAAGGTTATATTGATGATGAAACGGGAACTTACAAACTTACATTCAAAAGTTCTGGCGGTACTGCGATTCTTTTACCCACGGCCGATACAAAAGTTTCTGAATCAGAATTAGAATCCATTGTTTCTGAAATTCTCACACTCTGTCCCGGTGCCGAGTGGGTTTCAACAACTTCGAAAATCCATCCTTCTGCATTGGGAGTCCTTCGCACTTCAAAGAAATTATTTTTTAGTGGCACAAGAAAGGGTGAGGTATTTTCCAAATCACAAACTTCCATCCATGGCCATGGATATTGGAATACAAACCCTGAAATGAAAACCATTGGTTTTGTCTACGACCCTCGCGGGAAAAAACATTCTTTCGAATCGGTAAAAGATGTATTTGGCATTGTCAAAGAGAGTTTGGGGTTAAGAGAAAATAAGACCAAAGAGAAAGGGCCTCGTATTTCTACAAAGCCCTGAAAGAGAACTTCAAAGTAACTGAACTCTGAGGTATCTTTATTTCTTTAGTAAACTTAAAATGGCCTCTCCAACCGCTTTTGCTGACTGTGGGTTTTGTCCTGTTACAAGACGTTCATCCACTTCTACATGAGAGTTCCAAGGTGCTGACTTAGAATACTTTCCACCCGAAGCGATGAGTTTATTTTCTAAAAGAAACGGAACCACTCCCTCCAGTTTAACAATTTCTTCTTCCTCATTTGAGAATCCATTCACTCGTTTCCCTGCAATGAGTTTGGAACCATTGGAAAGGGTAACGTTGACAAGAGCCGAAGGGCCGTGACAAACCGCGCCCACTACACCACCCGATTCATAGATGGTTTTGGTTAGTTCTTGCAGTTCTTTGTTGTCTGGAAAGTCCCACATGGTTCCATGCCCACCGGCAAAATAAATGGCAGAGTAATCACTTGGTGTTATTTCTTTGGGGGATTTTGTATGGATTCGTTTTTCTTGATAGACCGGGTGGTTCCAAAATTCTTTGTTTGCAGGATCTTCTAAATCAAACCCGTCTACAGGCGGTTCTCCGCCTCTTGGACTGACTAAGTCGATTTCAACACCTGCATCGTGAAGCACCTTCCATGGATGAGACACCTCTCCCAAATGATAGCCTGTGGAACCTGCATTTCCCTTTTCCCCATGGCTTGTTAAAACAAATAATACTTTTTTCATTGGATCCTCTCGTATTCAAATCTGATTGATAATCGAAACTTTTTTCCTTATCAATTTTTTAGACAAGGGGAAATAGTTATTAGAATAATGATGGTGTTTATACTATGATATAAAAATATTAATACCTAATGAACCCAATTGAGTTGTACCAAAGTTTCTATTGTATTTATAGAGAAAGGAATTTAACCAAAGCAGGAAAAATCCTTGGGTTATCGCAACCAGCCCTCAGTTTGCATTTACAGTCTTTGGAAAGGCATAGAAAAGAGGTATTATTTCGCCGAACTTCCAGAGATCTAATCCCGACAGACGCCGCCAAACGGTTGTATGTAAAAATTGCTGGACCCATCGAAGAGTTGGAACGAATGGAAGGGCAAATGGGGTCAAAAGAAAAGGTTAGGGAACTTAGAATCGGTTCCGCCAAAGAAATATTTTTAGAAAAAATTTTACCGAAGCTTTCTAAAGAAGGAGAGAGGTTTCACGTGCAGTATGGCTTTCCTCCTGAACTTTTAGAAGCTCTCACAAAAGAGGAAATTGATTTTGTCATCAGTAACCAAAAATTAACAGTTCTAGGGATTGGGTTTACAGAATTATTTCGAGAAACCTTTGTATTTGTGGCATCCCCGAAGATTCCATTCGATCCCAGTTTTCCCTTTCGGGGACAAAACAAACAGAAACTAGAAACAATTAAAACCTGGATGGAAAAACAACATTGGTTAGTTTACAGCGAGGATTTTGCCATTGTCAGAAGATTTTGGAAGGTCAATTTTGATTCCCGTCCCAAACTAACGAACTATTCAGTGTTGCCAAATCTTCATGATATTAAAACGGCTTTGGAACTTGGTTTGGGAGTTTCTATATTACCAACCTATCTTTTAGAAAAAAAATCATCTTTGTATCGAAACGATAAGGATTGTAAAAGTTTTGATAATCAAATTTATCTTGCGACACGTTTGGGAGAAAAATTGTCTTTGGATGGCCAAATCCAAAAATTGCAAGATTGGATGAAAACTTAAGTTAGTGTTTTTTCCAGTGGATGCATTCCCCTGGGCATTCATCCATTTCCTTTTGCACTTTTTTTTCGTCTTCTTCCGGAATTGCCGCATCGTTTATGGATTCTCCTGCGATATGAGTTTGAGAAACATCGTCCTCATCCATCATAAAGTATTTTGGCATATTATCAGCGCACTGGTTACAAGAAGTACAATTGTCTTTGTCTACATAAGCTTTTCTCATGTCTCTTCCTCTGTTTTGAGTTTATAAAATAAAATAATGGATACGAAGAAAATGGTAACTGTGTTCGCGAGGATGATCGGAAAATCGGATTTTAAAATTCCATATACCAGCCATAAAAGGACACCTGCAAAAAACATAATGTACATATTTCGGCTGATGTCTCGGGTTTGTTTGGTCATTACCACTCGGAGTACTTGCGGAAGGAAAGAAACAGTCGTTAAAAAGGCAGCAATGTAGCCAACTAGGTTTTCCATTTAGGCTTTGTACTCTCGTTTTACGATGGTTTTTACTCCACCTCGCACATTATAATCACCCACCACCTTTACATAAATGGGATCCACTGCAGAGACAAAGTCTTCTAGGATTTTGTTCACTACGTTTTCGTGGAAAATTCCTACATTTCTGTAGGCCATCATGTATTCCTTTAGAGATTTGAGTTCGACACAACGCTCCCTAGGGATGTATTCGATAAAAATGGAACCAAAGTCGGGAAGTCCCGTTTTGGGGCATACAGCAGTAAATTCTGGGATGGTAAATTCGATATTGTATTCTTTTCCGGCATAAACATTGGCAAACCATTCGATTTCAGGTGTTTTCCAGGACGGGATATGGTCTTGTTTGTCCTCGTAAGAAGATTCTGATTTTTTTTCCGACATTTGTTTACCCCGACAATTGCAAAATTATTTTGGAATCATCCCATGAAAAGTGATAAAAAAATTGCAGTCGTCGATTTCGGCGGTCAATACGCTCACCTCATCGCATCCCGAATTCGTAGGCTTGGTGCTTATACGGAAATTCTTTCTAACGAAGAACCTTTGAATGTTTATGCATCCTATGCTGGAATCATTCTATCTGGTGGCCCAAGCAGTGTTTATGAAAAAGGGGCACCACTTTTACCCGAAGGGTTTTTTAAAATTTCGGTTCCTATTTTAGGAATTTGTTATGGCCACCAACTTTTAATGAAGGCTCTCGGTGGTGAGGTTGTTTCTTCCAATTCAAAAGAATATGGTCCTGCCATTTTAGAAATTCAAAATTCGGATTCTTTACTTTCTAAATCCCTTTCCTCTAAAACTAAAGTTTGGATGAGCCATGGTGACGAAGTGGTTCGGATGCCAGAAGGTTTTCAAATTGTCGCTTCGTCAGATAATTGTCGTTATGCGTTTGTTTCTAATGAGTCTAAAAAACAATTTGGCATTCAATTCCACCCGGAAGTCACTCATTCGGAAGAAGGGGAAGTTTTACTTCGTAACTTTGTGAACTTATGTGATGCTAGTGCGAGTTGGAGTATTTCTCGGTTTTTAGAAGAACAAATCTCTGAGTTACAAAAGAAAGTCCCTGTTGGTAAAAATGTTTTTTTACTGGTTTCGGGAGGAGTGGATTCTTCTGTTGCTTACTTACTCCTTGCCAAAGCACTGGGAAAAGACCGGGTGAAGGGCCTACTTGTCGACACGGGGTTTATGCGTAAAGATGAAGTAAAAGATCTTATGGACAACCTTCATCAAGTTGGTTTTGACCTAACGGTTTGGGATGAAAGCGAAGTCTTTTACAAACATCTGGAATCTGAATTTGAACCCGAAAAAAAACGTCGGATTGTGGGAGATTTATTTTTAGAAGCGCAAAGCAAAGCTACGGAATCACTCGGACTGGATTCGGAACATTGGCTTCTTGGCCAAGGAACCATTTATCCTGATACCATTGAATCTGGGGGAACCAAACATTCTCATAAAATCAAAACCCATCACAACCGAGTTCCACAAATTGAAAAACTCATCCAAGAGGGAAAGATCGTCGAACCAATTGCTGATTTGTATAAAGATGAAGTGAGAGAACTGGGAAGACTGCTCGGTCTTCCTGAACGTTGGATTGAAAGGCATCCATTCCCGGGCCCAGGCCTTGTGGTGCGAATGATTGCAAGCCCCGAAACAAAACCCCCTAAGATCGATTTTTCTGATTTAGGCCTCGGCGATCAAAATGCAGAAGTAAAAATTTTACCCATTCTTTCCGTGGGAGTCCAAGGGGACCAAAGAAGTTATGCACACTGCGCTGTTTTGAATGATTTTTCTGCCGATTGGAACGAATTAGATAAATCGGCGGTGATGATCACCAATTTCAAAAAAGAGATTAACAGGGTTGTTTTTGCTCCTGGAATTAAGAACTTTTCCGGTTCTTTTTATTATACCAAACTGACTTTGGATAAAGAACATTCTGATATTCTAAGAGATGCCGATGCGATTGTAAACCGAATCCTCTATGATGAATCGATCCATACATCGATTTGGCAAATGCCAGTGGTGCTTGTGCCTGTCGGACTTCGTGAAAATTCTTATGGAGTGGTGCTCCGGCCAGTGGAATCAACCGAGGCAATGACTGCGAATTTTTACCAGATGGATCGAAAGATTTTAGACCGGATCACCAAAGAATTGTTAGCATTGCCACAAATTTCTTTGGTATTGTATGATCTCACTCACAAACCACCGGGAACCATTGAATGGGAATAAAATAGTTCTAAAATTTGATTTATGAAAATTTTAAGGGAGCAAAATCCAAAGAAGAGCCATCCCGCCCATTGCTAGTTCAGGAAGTTTTCTTTTAAAAAAACTTTGGTTTTCCGGATTTTCTTTTGGTTCTTCTGCGTTTTCCGGTTCTGTTTTTGTTTCTTCTTTGGTTTGGTTGGATGCAAAAAGAGAACCAAACAAACCAGGTTTTTCTTCTTCTTTTGGGGCTTCCCAAACCACAGGTAGAGTTACAACAGTCACGGCATTCTTTTTAAACGCTTGTTTGGTGCCGTCTTTTGATTCTACTAAAACATAATTGGCAGTGGGTGAGGAAGTTTTCACATTTTCCATCACCTCTTTGGTTGCTTTTACAGTCACTGTGTCTGCATAGGCATTCTGAGTTAGGATTGATAAAATCGATACAGTGAGAAAGGTCTTTAGGTTCATATCTACAGCCCATCCTCTTAAAATCCTTAGGCAATTTGATTTTTCTCTGAATTGTTACAATCCGATGAAAAGTGGAACCAGTTTCCATTTGACACCAGACCTTCCTATTTTAGCCTATCCAAAGTCACGATTGGCGTCGTGGCCAAGTGGTAAGGCATGGCTCTGCAAAAGCTTGACCGCCGGTTCGAATCCGGCCGACGCCTATCACGGAAACATTCGCCTGGATGGTGGAACTGGTAGACACACAGGACTTAAAATCCTGTGGGAGTAATCCCGTGCGGGTTCGATTCCCGCTCCAGGTATGAATCGAACGATTGCGAGTCAAAAAAAACGTAGCGACCCCGCGCAGGCTTTATAGAAGCCGGAGGCGAAGTTGGCCGTAAGGCCAAGGGTGGATGGAGCATGAAGCCATTTTTCTGAGGACAGGATGTCCGAAGTCGCGAGTAGGACGGGCTGAGAACGAAAGGCCAGGAAGGCCGAAGTTTGAAGCGGGTTCCCGCGAACTTTCCAATCAAACAAGACCAGGATCAACATCTCTTATGTGCGACCCCTCGCTGTCTTAGTCACAATTTCCTGTAATTTCGATTCGAGGAAGGTAAGGATTCACATTCTCCTTCCAAGTGTATAGAAACCCAAAATCAATAAATTCTAATTCATTTCCTAAATGATCCTTAGGATCCACCTGGATCGTTTGTTTCGATCTTAAATGGACAAAGTTTTCTGTTTTCACAATTCGTTCCGCTTGGACTCGGTATTCTTTGTCTTGGTCAAAACTCTCCCGTTTTCGAATTTCTAATACAAGAGACTCTGGAAGTTCTCCCTCCACTTTCTCTTCCCAGTGAATTTTTAGTTGAACGGGAGTTTTGCGGACTCTCTGGGTTTCTTTAAAATTTATAGTATGGTCGAGGCAACCTGAAAGTTTAAAATACAACTCACCAGTTCCTTTCTGTACCGCCACTGGCAGGCTTGCATTGATGGAAGCTTGTGCAAGTGCGGTAGGAAAGTTATGTTTCGTGCGAGCTCTATGGACAAAGAGTTCCGTTTCTGGAGTTTTGGTTAAGTAGAGAGCCCCTAAAAAAGAAATGAGAATCCAAAGAAAAAGGAGGAGAAATATATTTTTTGAATTTTGAAAGGTAAACTTGGAACCAGTGAAATTCTCTCTTTTCTTTCTAGCAGGGAGTAAACACAAAATCCCAAGGAAAGGAAGTAAAACTTCATCATCCAAAAGAAAACATTGGAAACTTCCTGCAAAGACGATGGCAAAAAAACCCAAATAGAAAATGGTATGTTTTGTATCTTCTAAGATGTTTTTTGTTTCTAAATACAAAAAATAAAGAAAAGAAATTCCTGAAATGATTCCACCTAGTAACCAAAAATGGATCAAATCAAAATGGGCATGGGATTTGGGAGTGATCGATAAATCATAATACAATTCAGGCAAACGTGCCACTATGACGTTTGCTTTTTCTATAAATTCAAAACTATAATTGCCAGATCCAATTCCAAAAATATAAAAATCTTTTAGGATCGCAAAATTCATTTTGTGAATCCATACTCTTTGGTTCTCTAACGAACGTTTAGCGAATAAATCATCAATGGCTCTTTGGAATAACCAATTGTTTTGATAGAAAAGGAAAAGTAAGATAGTCAGAACAAAAAATCCTAATCCCAGGATAGGAAGGTATTTTTTGATAGAGACTTTTTTGTGGAGGCTAATAAGAAAGAGCCCAAAAACTAACCCGAACCAAATTGACCTACTTTGGTTTAAAAAAAGTAAAAACACTCCCAGGCTGGATAAAACTAAATACCAAATGAGTGAAAGTCTGTATTTTTGTTTTTTCTTTGCGATGAACCATCCTTTCGCAGTTCTTTCCCAGAGGGAGGGTAAGTAGATGGCAAGTAGACCACCATAAGTTAGGTGGGTACTTTGAAACCCAATGGGTAGATAAAGAGAAACTTTGTCCAAAAAATGGACCAGAAGATGGGGGAGGCGTCTTCCTTCCAAGTATTGGAATCCATCCATCACAAAGGGTGCCAGTCTGTATGGAGAAAGAAGGGATAAAATTCCGGAAAGGATAAGGGCTAGGGCACCAAGTCTAATGGCACCTTTCAAACCTGTTTTCTCTTCTGGTGAGAGACGGGAATGAAACGTGAGTAAAAATGCCATCCACACATCCCCAAATTCCGATTTCAAAAGGGTCTGTTTCCAATTGGTTGTGTCCCAATGTAAGACAGGGGTGATGAGATACCCTAGATAAAGAAGGATCCAAATCAGAAGATTTGGTTCTAAACTTGGAAATTGCCTTCGATAGATAGAATCTAAAATAAAAAAGAAAATGGAAGCACCGGCAAAAATTTGGCAAAGACTAATGGAAAACGGTGAGAGAACAAAAAAGAGGTATAGAAAAACAACGGAAATCTTATGAAATGTTTCTTTCCCAATCATATTTGGTTCTAAGAATAGGTTTTAACTCCTATGGAAGGCAAGAGAAAAAGAAAATTGTCGGTGGCCATCATCACCTTCAATGAAGAAAAAAATATCGGAGATTGTATCCTCTCCATTGAACCAATCGCAGATGAAATTATCGTTTTAGATTCACTGAGTACAGACCGTACAAAAGAAATTGCGACAACATTTCCCAAAGTAAAATTCTATGAATCTCCTTTTCCTGGCCATGTAGAACAAAAAAACAAAGCCATTGGCTTTTGTTCTAACGATTGGATTTTGTCTCTGGATGCGGATGAACGAGCAGACAAAACATTAGTAAATTCGATCCAAGTTTTTTTAGAATCCGATTCTACTGTTGCGGATGGATTTAAAATTGCTAGACTTACCTATCATTTAGGACGTTGGATTCGTTTTAGTGGTTGGTATCCGCTTCGTCGATTTCGCCTTTTTCGGAAAAAAGCGGCTACTTGGGTTGGAGAAAATCCTCATGATTATATCGAATTAAAACCAGGTTCTGTTGGAAAAATCATGAAGGGGGATATCCTTCATTATAGTTTTACTGACTTTAGCCATCAAATCACTACCATCAATCAGTTCTCTAGTATTGTCGCCTATACTCGTTATGCGAAAGGGGAAAGATTTTCCCTTGCCAAAACCATTCTGAAACCATTGGGGAAATTTTTAGAAATATATATTTTTAAATTTGGATTTTTAGATGGAATCCCCGGCCTTTGGATTGCCATTGCTTCGGCCTTTTCCACTTTCCTAAAATTTGCAAAATTATATGAATTGGATAAAAAACATATCGAACGGCCGTCCAATATAAGAAAAGAGTATGGCAAAAACGAAAAGTAAATCTCAAGGGAGTTGGTTTACGCGTATTTTCTCTTTTTTTGGATCCAAAAGGAAATCAAAAGAAGAGGATTTAGGGAAGCGGAAAAAAGAACCTAAATCCTTTGCTATGGAATGGGCGATCGCTATAGAAAATTGGAAAAAGAAACTTCGCACCAAACAGGTAGCAACAGGTGTAGTTTTAGAAACTCTCAAATTTCGCTTAACCAAAACAAACGTTAAATTGTTTCGGGCCGAAGGTGAAAACTATTCAATCATTTTGGCCACAGGGAATCATCTTTATAAAAACAAAGAGGACAAGTGGTCTGGTGTATTGTTTGTGGATGAGGGGGAACTCAATAAAAATCTGAGTAGAGATCTCTCTCAAGTGGAGGGACTAATCTCTGCCCTTTCCATTCCCAAAGCAGATTTATTTCTAGATGCGGATGCTCCCAAAGAGGATTGGAGAGTGGTTCTTTCTTGGGAACGATTTTGGCAGGAACAATTGGTTTTGCAAATGAAACCAAATTCAATGGCACTTGTGATGCTCGCTATAGGAGAAGAGTGTCGGATTTTTTTTGAGTCGGTGGCGACAGAAAGACAGAAGAGACTTGTAAGGGACGAATTATTTTATTTAAATTTGGGAAACACTGATTTCAACAATCCCTATTCAAAAGCCAAAAACTTATTCGGATTTGGTACCGCCCTTCTCGAATTCGGAAATACAATCAATACCATAAAAGAAAGAAAGGAAAAAGAAGAAAATCATGGATCATAAATCCCTCATCCAAACTCAAATCGAAGATTCAATTGCAGTGAAGCAGCAGTTGTTACCAAGTCTTTTGCCTTCGATAGAATCTGCGGGAAAGTTACTCGTGGAATCTTTAAAAGGGAATGGTCTGTTATACTTTTGTGGAAATGGAGGTTCTAGTTGTGATGCTTCTCATATTGCAGCGGAACTTGTTGTTCGTTATAAGTCTGGCAATGAGAGAAAAGCAATTCCAGCTCTAGCACTGAACAGTGACCAAGCAGTTCTTACCGCTTGTTCCAATGACTATGGATATGAGTATGTATTCCAAAGACAAGTCCAAGCCTTTGGAAAACCATCGGATGTTTTTGTTGGTTTAACCACTTCAGGAAATTCGCAAAACATTATCTTGGCGGTTGAGGAAGCGAGAAAAATCGGAATGAAGGTTGTTCTCTTTCTCGGTGGAGATGGTGGGAAATTAAAAGGCAAAGCTGATGTAGAAATCATTGTCCCTTCAAAAATCACTGCAAGAATTCAAGAATGTCATATTCTAATTGGTCATATTCTCTGTAGTATCATTGAAAAGGAACTCTTTGGCCTCGACTAATCCATTTGTTGTCCAAATCAAAAATGCAACCATCGAAACAAGTGATGGGAAAAAGATTTGGAAAGGGATTTCTTTAGAGATCCCAAAAGGAATGATTTATGGAATCATTGGGGAATCTGGGTCGGGAAAATCGACGTTGGGATTTTCATTGTTTGGTATGGTTCCAAAAGATTTTAAGTTGAGTTACGAAACATTTTTAGTGTTAGGCGAAGATGTTCTTTTGAATCAATCTCGGGAAAAGTTATTTATGGTTCCCCAAAATCCCAATTCGGCTTTCCATCCATTTCGAACTATCGAAGCACAGATTAAGGATTTTTTTAAATTATCTGGGTTAGGGGGAGTGTCCTACGAATCTTTATTTCTGATTTGGGATCAGTTATCGATTCCAAGAAATCATTGGACAGAATATGCGAGGACTCTTTCTGGTGGAGAGAAACAGAGAATCTTACTTTCTTTAGCTTTCTTAAGAAATCCAGAAATCCTAATTTTGGATGAACCAACTACGGGACTGGATGCCTTTTCTGAAAAAATTGTTCTAGAAACCGTTCAAAACCTCGCAAAAAACGGGATGTCAGTTGTTTTTATTACACACGAGCTTCGGATCGTCGAAAGTCTGGCCTCTCAAGTTACGATAATGAAACAAGGGGAAGTCATAGAATCCATTTCGGTTCTAAACCAAAACCTGGAGCCAAAAACAGAATATGGAAAACAACTTAAGGAAGCTTCTCTCCTCTTTCAATAATGGGATTTTCTTATGTTTTGTTTTGTTTCCTGGACTTCTCATTGCCGAACCTGGATTCAAACTCAGATCCATAGAACTTGGATACTATCCTGACGTAAAAATTCGCTTCCATGCAAATTCTCAGACAAGTCCCCAAGGTTTTGTTCTTTCGGAAGAACTAGATTCAGTCGCTAGGTTGACAGAAGCTTTTCGTTTTGAACCTATGGATGCAAAAAATCCAGTTCATTTGTACATTTCCATTCCTAGTTATACAAATGCTGAAGATAGACGTTGGATCATTCAGTTGGCAAACCAGTTGGTAAAAATTTCGGAACAAACTGGTGGGACTTCTAAATTACAAATTCAATCCGATACAAACAAGTATTCGTATGAAAGGATTCGTTCGAATGTGCTCGATATTTCCTTTCCTTTTCCTAAGGAACCAATACCCCAATACCCCATTCGAAATTGGGAAAATTTTTTAGAAGGGATTCCCAAAAACAAATCCACGGAAGATTATATCCTTGTTCTTGTTAGTTTTGCAAATGAGTGGCAAGACCGATTTGAAATTCCGGAATTAGCCAAACGAATTCGGGACAAAAACCTCCAATTGATAGTTTTAGCACCGAGTTCTTTGGAAGCTACAAAGTTAGCAAGTTATGCGAATGGACTTCATTATCCAATTTCAAAATCGGACAGTTATTCCAATCTTTTTTCTCATTTAAGAAATCTTGGTTTAGAAGACTATCAATTGGTTTATACTTCACCTTGGAACCTATCTCCATGGAAAACAAATGCAGTTGTCGGTAGTTTAGTTTCTCTAGATCAGGGAATTCATTTTGAGTTTCGTTATGAACTTTCATTTTTTAAATACATTTATTTAAAACTATCTGATCCTTTATTTTTTTTCCCAGTCAGTTTGTTTCTCATTTTTCTTTGTTTGGCGGCTTTGTATTATTTGCGCGGATATGAAGAGAACAACCAAGGTATATTCACAGAATCACCTCTTCCTGAGTCGGAATTTTCAGAACGAAAAGAAGAGTTGCAGGTTTATGACCGAATGTATGGAGAAACCATGGAAAAGGCTGCAAGAGACAGGGAGATTGCCAGTGCCATTTCCGAAAAAATTCCTCTCTCTGGGGTTTCTTATTCTTTTGCAGTTCTGATGAGAAGGGAAGGGAATCAAAATTCCGAACAATTTCAGTTACAGTTTGAGGAAGTTAGGATTGGAAGTCTGGAATCCAATCATCTTGTCCTAAGTGACCCCACAGTCGCAGGTCTCCATGCGAAGATAAAAAACCGAAAAGGAAAGTATATATTGTTTGATTGTGTTTCACCAACGGGAGTATACTTAAATGGTAAAAAATTACTTCGCCCAAAGGTATTGCAAAATTTGGACGAAATCCAAATCGGCAAAACGATCTTTTCGTTTCGAGGAAGGTAAAGGGATGGTTCCGGTGATTAAAAAGATTTTGGTTTTTTTCCTAGTCAATTTTACCATTTTAGTTTGTCTCACCTGTTCCGGTGAAACATCTAAAAACGATGCCGCAACCTCACTGGCTTTAGCGAAAGAATCAGGAGCAGACGGATGTACTGTTGCGGGCCTTGGAACACAAATCAAAGCTGGATATACAGGAATTACAACCACATCCCAATCAGTTTCTTTTTCCCTTGCGGGAGATACCTATTATGCTGTGATGCAAATTGCTGGAGCACAAATCGGAACACGGGTCGTACTTTCTCGTTATGCGAAACTTTCTGTTTATGTTTCCACAAGTTGTCCATTGGATCTATCCTCGGCAGTTCTAGCGAAGGATGGTACTGAATATTCCAAAGTGGATTCACCGGCAACTGTGATTACTTTTACAAAGGCTGGGAGTTATTTACTCTATCTTTATCAAAAAGAGAGTGGTTCGGTAAATCCACTTACAGTTCTAACCGATGGAACCCCTGTACAAAATATTTCAGACTCGGACCTTACGGATCTTCTCAACGGGGGATCCATCAAAACCTTTAAATTCGCTTGTGCAGTGGGAGGCGGTGTCTGCCAAAATTATTACGGATATCTTACAAGTTGCCTTTCTGGGACCAAACAAACGTCTAAGTGTACGGAGACAAGTGTAGTGGGTTCTTGTAAAGTCACCCAGGCCAGTGTGGGGTATATCATCAGTGTTTACACAGCTCCCCTGACAGGGGGTGGTGCTGGGACTGCCGCAACACATTGTTCGGGGATCTCGGGAACTTTTGTAAACGGTTCTACTGTCCAAACCCCGTAGAACGCATCTATTTTTCCAAATTCCCTGGACACACTACCCCATGTCCGAGTTATGACTGGAAGTGAGGGAGTCTAGTTATGAAAACCATGTTTGAAAAGATTTGGAATGACCATTTGGTTCACGAGGAAGATGGAACCTGCCTCATCTATATCGATAGACACCTTGTCCATGAGGTGACAAGCCCGCAGGCTTTTGAGAGTTTAAAATTAACAAATAGAAAGGTGCGTCGTCCGGATGCCACTTTCGCTACTATGGACCACAACGTTTCTACTAGAACACGTGATTGGAAATCGGTGGATCCTATTTCAGTTCTCCAAATGCAAACGCTAATGGACAACTGCAAAGAAAATGGAATTACATTATTTGATATCAACCATCCAGACAACGGAATCGTTCACGTTGTCGCGCCAGAGCTTGGCCTCACTCATCCTGGTATGACCATTGTATGTGGGGACTCACATACAGCCACTCATGGTGCTTTTGGGGCCTTGGCTTTTGGAATTGGAACTTCCGAAGTAGAACATGTTTTAGCTACACAAACTCTCGTTCAGAAAAAACCAAAAACTTTGGAAATCCGTGTAGATGGAAAACTTTCTCCTCTTGTCTCCGCAAAAGACATCGTACTTGCCATCATCGGTAAAATTGGAACTGATGGGGCTACTGGTTATGTAATTGAATTTACGGGAGAGGCAATTCGTTCTCTCAGTATGGAAGGTCGTATGACCATCTGTAATATGGCGATTGAAGCCGGTGCTCGTGCAGGTTTGATTTCTCCTGATGACACTACGATCAATTATATCAAAGGTCGGGACTTTGCACCGAAGGGTGATGCTTTTGAAGTAGCAGCTGCTAAATGGCGTTCTTATGCAAGCGATCCAGGTGCTAAGTTTGATAAAACAGTTACACTCAATGCAAATGAAATTGCACCAATGGTTTCTTGGGGAACATCTCCAGGCCAAGTGATTCCTGTAACTGCCAGCGTGCCTGCACCAAACGACTTTACGGATCCAATCCAAAAAAAATCCGCAGAGTCCGCTCTTGCCTATATGGACCTAAAACCAGGCCAAAGACTTTCCGATGTGAAAGTGAATAAGGTGTTTATTGGATCTTGTACAAACTCTCGGATTGAAGACTTACGAGTGGTCGCAGATACCATCAAAGGAAAAAAAGTCAGTAAAGAAGTGGAAGCTATCATTGTTCCAGGATCTGGTCGGGTGAAACGACAAGCAGAATCGGAAGGACTCGACAAAATCTTTTTAGAAGCAGGATTCCAATGGAGAAACCCTGGTTGTTCTATGTGCCTTGCTATGAACGATGATGTTCTTTCACCGGGAGATCGTTGTGCCTCCACTTCCAATAGAAATTTTGAAGGAAGACAAGGGAAAGGGGGACGCACCCATTTAGTTGGCCCTGCCATGGCGGCGGCTGTAGCAGTCGAAGGACATTTCGTAGACATTCGGGAGTGGAAATAAGATGAAAGCATTTACAAAATTAAAAGGCATTGCTGCTCTTTTAGATAAAGCAAACGTAGACACGGATCAAATCATTCCCAAACAATTCCTTCGTAAGATTGAGAGATCTGGTTTTGGACAACATCTTTTCCATGACTGGAGATTTTTAGATGATGCCGGTAAAAAACCAAACCCTGAATTTGTTTTGAATGCACCAAGATACCAAGGTGCGAATATCCTTGTTACAAGAGATAATTTCGGTTGTGGGTCATCGAGAGAACATGCTCCTTGGGCTTTGGAAGATTATGGGTTTCGTTCTATCATTTCTCCATCTTACGCAGATATTTTTTATAATAACTGTTTCAAAAATGGAATGTTACCAATTGTTTTATCAGAAGCAGAAGTAGAAGAAATCTTCCAAGCGATTGATAAAAAAGAAGGTGCCAATCTGGAAATCGATTTGGAAAACCAAGTTGTGGTGACAGAAGAGGGTAAAAAATATCCTTTTGAAGTGGATGCATTCCGAAAACATTGCCTTCTCAATGGACTTGATGATATTGGTCTCACTCTACAAAAGGCAGATTTTATTCAAAAATTTGAGGAAAAGAACCAAAAAGAAGTTCCCTGGTTGTACGCGAAATCTGTATAATCGCACTATGAAACGGTTTTCAATTATACTCGGATTTTTGTTTTTAACAGGCGGCCTTTTTGCAGAAGAGCTTCTTATCCAAGACACCAAACAAGGGTTAGGAAGAGAGGCTATTCGTGGAACTACTGTAGTGGTTCATTACACTGGTAAATTAACCAATGGCAAAGTTTTTGATTCTTCTGTGGATCGTGGCGAACCTTTTAGCTTTCGATTAGGCCAAGGACAAGTGATCCAAGGTTGGGAACGAGGGATTGTAGGAATGAAAGAAGGTGGAAAAAGAAAACTCACCATTCCTCCTGAATATGGATATGGAGCGCGTGCGATTGGTCCTATCCCTGCCAACTCAACTCTGATTTTTGATGTGGAACTGATTAAAGTAAAATAATGATAGATCCAATTTCCAAAGGCATCGACGACCTTGGCAACAGTCTGCTTCAGGCACTTAATAATGTTCAAGGTATCTTTGGAAAGGAACTTTCCGTTGCCAGACCCATCCAAGACAATATCCTCCAACTCATCGGAAACACTCCTCTCATTCGATTGAATCGAATTGGATCGGAGTATACGGGAGTTCAGTTTTATCTCAAAGCAGAATTTTTAAATCCTACTGGTTCTGCCAAAGATCGCACTGCAATTGCTATGTATATGGACGCGGAGAGAAGGGGAAAACTAAAAAAAGGAATGAGTGTGGTGTTAGTTGGTGCCGGATCCTCTTCTGTTAGTTTTACTTGGATCGGAAAGGTCAAAGGTTATCCTGTATTTTGTCTAGTCCCTCTTCATACAAGTCCAGAACGCATCCAACTCCTTAGAAGTTACGGAGCAGAAGTCACTGTGACCAATGAAGGTGACAGTAGTCGTTTGTATGACCTAGCGGAAGAGAAGGCAAAAAAACTGGGGGGGTGGATTCCCGATGAAGCATCCAACCCAGCAAATCCGAATTTCCATTTCAAAACCACAGGGCCTGAGATTTGGAGAGATTTACAGGGAAAGGTAGGGGCAGTCATTTCCGCTCCTGGATCTGGTGGGGCCATTACTGGGATTGGTCGGTATTTGAAATCCCAAGACCGGAGGGTCAAAGTCATCATCGCAGGGAAAAAGAATTCCCCTTTTATGGAATATGGGAAAACGGAGAATCCAAAGGAAAGGGAAAGAATCCAATTACCCGCAGTTTACGATCCTAAACTCATCGATCATTATTTTCATGTAAATCCAGAGGAAGCCTTACATTTGCAAGCTGACCTTTACGAAAAAGAAGGAATTTTTGCGGGACTGACAACAGGAACCGTAATTACGGGAGCACTTAGGTTTTCTCAGTCTCTTTCCGAATCGGAAAAGAACGAAAGAAATCCTTTTAATATTGTGATCCTCTCGCCCGATAGAGACTAAGTTTTTTCGCTAAACAGTTGTTTGATTTCTTCTAGGGAGCTTTTTACAACAGTTTCCCCTAGTTGGATGAATTCTGCACTTCTCCAAAACTCAAACCAATTGGAGTTGGGGAGGATCGGGTTGAGATAGACATCTGCTTCTTGAGCACTGTATTTCCCAATTCGATATTGTAAAGAATACAAACTATTGACGATAATATCCAAAACATTCAAATTCAAAAGTTTGTTTGTTTTCATTTCATCTTTGGAACTTGGCATGGAATTGACTGCGATGATCTTCCCAACTCCTTCATGGCTTAAAGCAGAAACAGGAAGAGGATTTACAATTCCACCATCCACATAAGTTTTTCCATTTTCTTGGGGTTGGGGTACAAAAACTCCTGGAATGGAAATACTCGACATCACTGCATCCAAAACCTTTCCTTCTGATAATACAATTTCCTGCCTTGTAGATATATCACAACTAATCAGTCTTAGTTTGATGGGAAGGTCTTCAAAATATAAATCTCCTAAATACTTTTCGAGTAGAGAACGTACATGTTTTCCATGCAAAAGCCCTTGGCCTGGAAAGGAAAGATCTACGAGTTTGAACATTTTGAAGATACTATCGATTTCACTGAGTAGCGGTAAAATTCCCTTGTATCCAAGTCCGCTTGCCCAAAAGGCTCCAATGATGGCTCCGATACTGGTTCCTGCGATCATATCAGGGATGAGTCCTTCTTCTTCCATTACCTTCATAATTCCGACTTGGGCAAGTCCAAGGGCGGCACCACCACCAAGAGCGACTCCAATTTGAACTCCGGAAAGTTCTCTTGCTTTTCTACGGATATGGATTTCCCATTTTCCATGATTGATGATATCTTGGATTTGTGTTTCGTGATAGAGGATTTCGTTTTCTTTGGATTCAGTGGTAATCGAATCACAAAGATTTATTTTTTTATCAGGAGAAATATAGTTTTCTATATGATCGGCTTCGTCAATTAACAGGTGTTTTAGCTCTTCATCTGTGTCAGGAAAAACTTCCAAAAAAATAAAGGAATGGCTCGCATAATGTTTGCCAAGCGTTTCTTTGATTCTATCGGAATCTTTAAATTTATAGGATTTCACATAAGGATTATCTGTTTGTCCATTTTGTCCAAAGTGTAAGATCACTGATTTTTTGCCGGATTCTTCTTCTATGGATTCGACAAGTTCTTTCGATAAATTTTCCTTCGCAATGGGATCTGAATGAACAAGGCAGACTACGGAGTTATGGAAATATTCTTTTCCACCAAGTAATTCCCCACGTAATGACTTGGTTAACATTTTTGAAAAGGTAATGGAAAGGTAAGGAATTTTTTGGATTAACTTTTGGAACCCCGCTTGGGAAAGAACAAGAAATCTAGATTCCGTAACGGTAATAGCGGTATGGCTATGTTTTTCTCCTGTTAGCAAGGATTGGATTCCAAAATACTCTCCTTTTTTAAGGTATTGTACTTCTTCCTCTCTTTTCCCTTCTCCTTTTTTCGGGAGAAATAATTTGATCCCACCAGATAGAATTAAGAATAAACTGCGGTCGGAGTCCCCTGCCGTGAATAAAACTTCCTCACGTTCCGCTTCAACAATATGAACCGATTCTGCCACCCAAACCTTTTCTTTTCGAGAGAGACTTCGAAATAAGGGAAGGCTCGATACGAGATGAATTTTTCCTTCTAAATCTTTCATGGGGTGCCTTTTCCACCAGAGTTTCAGAAAGGAAAGAGAGAGAAATTTCGTTTTTTAGGCAAAAATAAAAAATTTCATTGACTACTCTTTTGTTAAGTAGTAATTGTATGTGTAGCAAACAGGAGTCTATATGATTACACATTTGAAAATTAGAGATTTTGCACTCTTTGAGTCCCTGGAGCTTTCCCTTGCGGATGGTCTCTCTGTCTTTACTGGTGAATCTGGTGCCGGAAAATCCTTAATTTTCGATGCATTGGCTTCTCTCTTTGGAGGGCGTTGTTCCACTGCCAATATACGGCAAGGGAAGGAGCGGTATTCTTTGCAGGCAGTCCTTTCTTTAACCGGCCAAAACTTAGCAAAGGACTATTTGATGGAACAAGGTTTTCGTTATACAGGGGATGAAATCATCATTACCAAAGAACTAATGAAAGATGGAAAGGCTCGCGTTAAAATTGGTGAGAGTTTGGCATCCACAACACATTTGCGGGAACTCGGTAAAACCATGGCGGAGATCCATTCCCAAAATGAACAACTATTCTTATTAGAAAAATCCAACCAATTGGAATTCCTTGACCGGTACGGCAATTTGGAATCTTTAAAGTTCAAATTCAAATCAGCATTACAACAGTATCGTCATTGGAAACAAAAACTCATCGATTTTGAGGAAACGAGACGAACGATGCTGAAACGCAAAGAAATCCTCGAATATGAAATTGAAGAGATCGAATCGGTTTCTCCGAAGGAAGGAGAGGATGAAAGTTTATCCTCAGAAGAATCTTTACTTGCCAACGGTGAAAAATTAGCAGAGAACTATCGTTTGGTGTTAGAAGAACTAACAGAAAAAGAAAATTCGATTCTAAAAGTTTTCCCAACTCTCATTCACGCCATCCAAAAGGTTTCTATTTTGATTCCTGAAAAAAAGGAAATGTTAGAAGAATGGGAAGAGGTATATGACAGATTAAAATCTCTTAAGTCCATCATTCGCGAAGAAGAAGAGGAATTATTTTTCAGCCCTGAAAGGTTGGATATGGTTCAGTCTAGACTCCAAGACATTAAAAAATTAAAGAAAAAATACAATGTAAGTTTAACCGAAATCAATCTTTTACTGGAAGAAAAAAAATCTGAACTAGAGAGGTGGAATGAACAAGCTGGGGATGAGGATTTTTTACGAATCAAAAAGGACCAATGCCTTTCTGAGCTAAAGGAACTTGGGTTTCAACTGTCCAAATTACGCCGCAATGTCATTTCTCAGTTTGAGGAAGATGTCCAGAAAGAGATGTTTGATTTAGGACTAGAGGGAGGAAAACTCCAAGTTGTCCTTCGTTGGGAAGAAAATCCTGAGGGGGAAGTGGAAGAGGGTTCTAAATCTTATTTTTTATCGGAGTCCGGTTTAGATCAAATTGAGTTCTATTTCAGTGCCAATCCAGGGGAAAAGCCACGTCCTCTTCGAAAGGTGGCATCGGGAGGAGAATTGTCACGGGTGATGCTAGCTCTTCGGAGTGTGCTTGGAAAAAGAGCTCCTTCTCCCCAAATGTTAGTTCTGGATGAGGTGGATGCGGGTCTCGGAGGGGAAGCAGCAGAAGCAATGGCAGCAAAGCTTAAAAAACTAGCAAGAAACTCGCAAATTCTCCTCATCACGCACACACAACAGGTAGCGGCATCGGGAGACCACCAAATCAAGATCGAGAAACGCCAAGAAGGTGGAAGGACAGTTTCTGAGGCTTCGGTTCTTGACTTTGAAGAGAGGAAACGGGAGTTGGCTAGGATGATCGGTGGCAAACAGGTAACCTCCGCGGTTTTAAAAGCTGCTACAGATCTCCTGATGAAAAAAGCAGGTTAGCATCCTAAAAATAGTATTTGGCGAAAAAGGGAAGACTGAAAACTCTATTCGTAATCCTTCAATGGGGTCCCATTCATGTCTTTTCCTTTCGCTAAATCAGATTCAATCATATCCTCGGTTCCACCACAAACCATTCCCATTTTAATCATATTTGTTTCTATCGTTGGTTTTACCATCATCGTGGAACGGCTTGTTTACTTTTGGAAACTGAAATCCATTCCTCAAGACCATTTTCGTCGGGTAAGAGAACTTGCTCGTGAACAAAAATGGGATGAAGCGAAAGATGTGCTCACAGCGGAAGTGCAATCTCCTGCAGCAGTCCTCCTTCGTATGGCATTTGACCTAAAACGTAGAGGAAGTCAGTTCTGGGAGGAAGACATCAGACAAGAAGGCTTTCGACAAGTTTATTTGATGGAAAGATATCTGACTGGTCTTGGAACCATTGCCACCATTGCTCCGTTACTCGGGGTCCTTGGAACGGTCATCGGAATTGTTCGGTCTTTTGCTGAAGGTGCTGGAACACAAGGTGCAGAGGTGGGGATTTCTGAGGCTTTGATCACTACGGCTATGGGACTTGGAATTGCGATTCCGGCTTACATTTTTTATAATCTTTTTTCTCGAATGAAAGAGGAAAAAATTACAGAAATGGAAAACGTAACAGATTTGGTATTACCTCATCTTAATAAACGATAGAATTAAATGAAATTTCGCAAAACGCAAAAATCATTTAATAACATCGAGCTTGCGCCTTTAATTGATGTTATTTCCTTTATCGTAATTTATTTTTTAATGAATGCGACCTTGGAAAAAAACACCGCATTGAAAGTTGAACTTCCTCGGTCTTCAAGTGTTGCCAAGGAAAAACAAAAAGATGAACTTGTCATTACTGTCGACAAACAGGGAAAAATATTTTTGGACCAAAGTCCAGATCCCGTTCCCTTGGAAGGGCTTACTGAGAAAATCAATGGTTTCCTTGGTCCAGAAAAAGAAAGAGACCCTAAAAAAAATAAAGTCATTATTCGTGGAGATGGTGGTGCGTCCTACCAAGTTGTGGTTAAGGTAATTGATGCAGTCAATGCTGCGGGTGTTAGCCGGTTTAACCTAGCGATGGTAAAAGGCACATCGAAGTGATTTTTTGAACATACGAAAAAAAATTAAATTTTTTAGCCTTTTTGTTTTATCTCTCCTTCTATTAGTTTCGGCAGAGTGGGTTTCCCTTTGGTCGAACAGGTCAGTCTTTATTGATAAAGTCATTACCAAAATTGAATTTAAAGGAAATATCAACACTTCTTCTGATGACATTTTAGAATTAATGGACATGCGACCTGGAATGCAGTTGTCGCAAGGTCTTTTGAATGCAGATATGAGAGCCTTATTTGTTTCAGGGTTCTTTTATCATATCGATATCCAAGGGGAAGCTGATGGAGATGGTGTCAAAATCCTTGTTGTGATCAAAGAACGACCGCGGATCAAAGACATTGATTTTATTGGTGCCGATGAGGTTTTCCCTTCCGACTTACGCGATAAAATTCCGCTAAAAGAAAACGAAGTCATCACTCCTAAAAAAGTGACCCTCTCCAAGGAAGTTATTTTAAAGAAATACCGAGATGAAGGTTTTTTTCTTGCCTATGTTCGTTTTGAAACGGAACCCGTAAACCCAGAAACTAACACGGTAAAGGTGAAGTTTATTATTGATGAAGGGGAAGAAATTCCCGTTAGTAAAATTAATATTTTCGGAAATAGTGAAATTGATACTTATGATATCCAAGGGATTATGGATCTCAAAGAAAGTGGGATCATTGAATCGGGTGTATTTAAAGAATCTGCCTTCGAATCTGATAAACAGAAAATTGCTGGTTATTTAAAATCCAGAGGGTATGTGGATGCGGAGCTTAGTAATGAAGGGACTAACTGGGAAATTCGTTGGGAAAATCCTCTTAAAAAAGACAAACGAGTTGTTATTGTTAACTTTAAGATCATTGAAGGGGAGCAGTATTTTTATAACGGTTATTCCACAAGTCACGATCTAACGATTGCGCCGAATGGAATGCCGCAATTTTTGAATAAAGAAAATAACCCCGTTGGAACTCCCAAAGAAGAATGGTCCCCTGTTTATCCCACTAAGTTTTTGGAAGACCAATATGAATTTGCACCTGCAGACGTAGGCCAAGTTTTTGATGAATCCAAATTCCAAAAAGATCGGGCTTCCATCAACGAAGCTTATTCAGCCAAAGGGTATTTATTTGCGCAAGTTATCCCTCGTAGGAAGGTGATTGAACTGAGCGATGGGTCTTTGTCTCGTTATGAAAATTGTGAAAAACGAGGAAGTGCTGATGCTGTCTCGGATTGTAATGAAGAGTACAATCGCCTTAATGTTGCTAAGTTAAGAAAGATATATGAAGAAGAACCGGAACTTAGAGGAAAAAAATTCATTCACGTCGATTTTACCATTCGTGAAAATAATTTAGCCTTTATTGAGAATATCATCATTAAAGGGAATAAAAAAACCCAGGACCGGGTGATCCGAAGAGAACTTCTTTTTAAACCAGGTGATCTTTTTAACTCAACTTTGGTCAACAGGTCCAGAGAACGTATTTTTAACTTAGGTTACTTTAAAGAAGTTAACTTTAATATGAGACCTGGTTCTGATGAAACCAAAATGAACCTCATTATCGAACTTGTGGAGCAACCGACAGGAACGGTTTCCATGGGTGGAGGATACGGAACCATTACTGGATTCTCCATTTTTACTCAGTTAGGTGAAAATAACTTAAACGGATCTGGCCAACAAATTACAGGCCGGGTGGAGTTTGGACCGATCCGACGTTATTTACAAATTTCTTGGACAGAACCTTGGTTTATGGATAAACCTTGGTCGCTCACACTTTCCGCTTTTTATTCTTCTCGTACTTTGTATGTGGGTGCTACTTCCATCACTGAAAACAACAACCAAGGAATTAAAGAAGTTGCTTCGTATGAACGTTCTGGGGTGGGGGTGAGCGCAGGACTTGGCCATAGGTTCCTCATCAACTGGACCCACTTCCATCGTTATTCCCCTTCTTTCTTTGCATCAACGAGACCAACATCACTTGTATCTGATCAGGTTTTGGCCGAGGTGGATCGAGGTTGGCAATTTCGTTCTCAGCTAACAAATGGTATTGCTTATGATAGCCGGGATAACGTATTCAATTCGACCCAAGGTTTTAATTTAATTTTCTCTGTGGACAATGTGGGCCAGTTCCTTGGTGGAGAGAGTCATTTCGACCAATTCAGCCCGATTTTGGAATATTACCATACTTGGTTTGATTATACTTTCTTTGGACTCATTCGTAAAAACGCACTTAGGCGCTGGCGTGTGGTGCAACAGTTCAGAACTTCATCGGTCTTTACCTTTGAAAGAACACCAAAATATAAAAATCAAGATAAGGAACGAATTCCTTATATTCAAGTACAAGATAGGCTTTTTCTCGGGGGATATGAATCTCTTCGTGGATGGTTCTTTGATGATAAATACTATCCTGATGAATGGAAAGATGGGGCCTCAAGCCGGGTTTTATTTACATCTGAGTTAAGATTTCCTATTGAACCTTCCTTATTATGGTTTGTGATTTTCTTTGATGCCGGTGCTATGTATGAACAAATCAACCGCGCTGTTGGGGAAAGAAAAGAGTTCTTTAAAAATTACGATAATTTAGTTCGAGCGCAACGTTATTCAGAACCTGTTGAGACTTATCTCTATGAGAACTATAATTCCTATGGGCAAAAATTACCGGAATCTCCTTTAGTTGTGAACGATCCAGGGAATTTGGTTTTATCTAGTAAGAACTTATCTATGTCGAACTTTCGCTTCTCTTGGGGTTTTGGTCTCAGAATTCAAATTCCAGTATTACCGCTTCGTTTGTATTTTGCACAAAGGATCCGTTATACGGGAGTGGAAGACAGACCTTTCGGACTCTATCCCGATAACAACAGTTTTCAGTTTGTTTTTGGTATTGGAGATATGCGATTCTAAGTGGAGTTAGTTGGACTCAATTCCGAACAAAAAAAAGCAGTTGAGTCAGTAGAAGGTCCTCTACTGATTTTAGCTGGCGCGGGTTCTGGAAAAACCCGAGTGATCACCTACCGGATTGCCAACTTAATTTTAAATCATAAGGTTTATCCGAACCAAATTCTAGCTGTTACCTTTACGAACAAAGCCGCAGAAGAAATGCGCACTCGTTGTCGCAGTTTATTACCTGAGGGGAGTGGGGAACCTTTGGTGAGAACCTTTCACTCACTTTGTTTGTATTTACTTCGGAGAGAAGGTAAAGCCTTAGGACTTGGAAATAATTTCACTGTTTATGACAGCGATATGCAAGAATCCCTCATTAAAGAAATTCTAAAATCCAAGGATATGGATACAAAAGAGTTTCGTCCTTCAAGCCTTGCTAATACGTTTTCCGGTGCAAAAGATTCGTTTATGACTGCTGAAGAATATGCCAAAAAAAAGGCAGATGATTCTTATACAAAGACAATTGCTTCCGTTTTTTTAGAATATGAAAAAAGAAAGGATCTAAGAAACGCTCTCGATTTTGGAGACCTAATTTTAAAAACCGTAATTTTGTTCCGTGATTTCCCTGTGATTTTGGAAAAATACCAAAGGTTATGGAAATACATCATGGTAGATGAATACCAAGATACAAATAAAATCCAATATCACTTGGTTCAGTCACTTTCTTCATTCCATAAAAACTTATGTGTTGTGGGCGATGATGACCAGTCTATATATTCTTGGCGTGGTGCGGATATTTCGAATATTCTAAATTTCAAAAAAGATTATCCTGAAGCCGTTGTGGTTAAGTTGGAAGAAAACTATCGTTCCACAAAAACCATTATCGAAACGGCTGCTGCGTTAATTTCCAATAACAAACAAAGAACTAATAAAACCCTTCGCACTGAAAATCCAATGGGCGATAAAATCAAACTCAGTTCTTATCAAAATGAACTGGAAGAAGCGGAAGGAATTGTTCAAAAAATTCAATCTGGGGTGAGACGAGGACAAAAGTATTCTCAGTTTGCTGTTTTTTATAGAACCAATTCCCAGTCCCGATACTTTGAAGAGGCCTTACGAAAAAGAGCCATTCCTTATAAGATTTTTGGGGGTTTTCGATTTTTTGACAGAAAAGAGGTAAAGGATTTAATTGCTTACCTTTCTGTTGTTGTGAATCCCGTGGACTCTACCTCACTCCTTCGGATTATTAACTCACCTCCACGTGGGATCGGTGATACAACGGTGAGTCGTTTGTTATCTCATTCAGTGAATGAAGGTATTTCTTTATTCGAATGTTTGGGGAAAGCAGTTCCTGAAATCAAAAAGGGAACCTTACAAAAGTTGAGTTCTTTGTACAGGATGTTTGATTCTGCAATGGAAGATCTTGGAAAAAAAACTCCCTCAGAAATTGCTTATGAAGTTTTGGAACATTCGGGTTACCGGGAGTTTTTAGAAAATGAAGGAACAGAAGATTCTTTTTCTCGGCTTTCCAATTTAAATGAATTTGTCAATGCACTGAAAGAATTTGAAGAAAATAATCCTGAAGCCACACTCGAAGAATACCTTGGAAATATCTCTCTCATCACTAGCGAAGACAATACAAAAGATTTACCGGACTATGTGATCCTAATGACAGTTCACAATGCCAAAGGTTTGGAATTCCAACATGTTTTTATGGCGGGAATGGAAGAGGGAACCTTTCCCCATTTTTTATCGATTGATTCGGCCGATGGATTGGAAGAAGAAAGAAGGCTTGCTTATGTGGCCATCACTCGGGCTAGAAAAAATTTAGAGATTAGTTTTTCAAGGTTTACAAGAAAATTTGGAGATGTAGAAGCAAGACTTCCCTCTCAATTTTTAGAGGAACTTCCGAACCAATACCTAGAAGGTGAATTTACAGAAAACCGGTATGGAGTTCGTAGGCCTGAGTTTGCCCCGCGTGCAGAGAGATTCCAAAAGTCGGAAGAAAAATTTGAATCGGTCCTTGCCAAAACTGGGGATGGGGACTACCAAGTGGGAACGAAAGTGCGTCATAAAGTCTACGGAGAAGGGCGAATTTTGACTGTTTCTGGATCAGGAGACAATCGCAAAGTAGAAGTCAGATTCGGTTCCCATTTAGATAAAAAATTCTTATTGGCATACACACCATTAGAGATAATTTCATAAACAAGAAGAGGGTTAACAATGAAACGAGTTTGGATTTTTTGTATTGTTGTATTATTTCCTGTGACTTTTGTATATTCACAACAAAACTCAGGTTTGGCGGAAGAGTTTACAAAGTTAGAGGATTACCTTCGAAATCCGAAACTGACAGAAGAACAGAAAAAGAAAAATTTCGAAACCAATATGGTGAGCTCAGTCAGAAGTACACTCTCCAAAAAACTATCCAATCCTAAAAAGGATTTAAAGGAATTAAAATTTCAGGACTTACAAACAGAACGTCCAGAAGGTACTAATACTTTTTTTGTTAAATATAAGAATTATTATTTTCAATACCAATTTCCTGTAGATCCAGAAACTTATGTTACCTCTCCTTCAGAAGAAATCGTTTTAGAAAAACCTGATGGTTTGGACCTTAGTTCCGGCGCTCATAAAGAAGAAAAAAAGAATTAAATCTCCGGTAAGGACGGAAATGGAAGAACACGATTTCAGGGAAGTTTGGCGCTGGGTATTATCTGTTGGTGATTCGATTCTTTCTATTTATAAATCGGATTTCAAAATCCGAGATAAGGGTGGAAACGATCCCGTTACAGAAGCCGATCTTTTTGCGAGCGAGTTTCTTTTTGAAAAAATTTCGAATTATTTTCCTAATCATGGGTTTTTATCGGAAGAAAAATTGGATACTAACAGTCGTTTGAGCAAGGAATGGGTTTGGATTTTAGACCCTATTGATGGCACTCGTGAATTTGTCAAAAAAAATGATCAGTTCGCACTCAGTCTTGGTCTTGTTCGCAACGGGGAAGCCATCTGGGGGGTGATTTTTAATCCCGCTACTGGTGAATTTTTTTCTAAAAACAGAAACACTTTTTTTGCTAAATTACATCCTCCCTTTGCTACAGAAGAAAACTTTAGAATCTTAGTTGTGGAAAGTGGTTCCGTGCTCCATCCCTTAGAAGAATCAAAACCTGTCGCTAGTAAACCTGTTTTACTTGTTTCTTTATCGGAAATGAAAGAAGGTTTGTTTTCTGATGTTTTCTGGCAAGAGGACTTTGAAATTCGCTCTATGGGAAGTATTGCTTACAAGTTAGGTTTGTTGTCTGCAGGCTTTATTGATTTAATCGTTTCTCTAAAACCCAAAAACGAATGGGACATTTGTGGTGGGATTGCTCTTTTAGATGAAGAGAACTTTACTAGTTTTCCTTTAAAGGACAAGGGGTACAAGTTCAACCAAGCCCAAACGCTTTCTTTTGGTCTTGTGGCAGGTAAAAAAGCAGCGGTTCAGTATTTGGAATCCAAAATTGATTTTCACCAATTGTCACTTAAGGTAAAGGAACGATGGTAAAAAATACCAAACGAATTGGCCTTGATGCCAGACCTTTATCCACTCGTATTTCCGGTGTGGGAAGGCTCATTGCAGAAACTTTAAAAGCCTTTCCTCATAAAGAAGAATACGAATTCTTTCTATTTTCTCATTTACCCATCCATCCTGACCATAAAGCTGTTTTGGATCTTTCTAACGTAACGTGGGTTAGTGGTGGTGGGGTTTTGAAATGGAAAGGTGGTTTGTATTATAATCTATTCATTCCCTTGTATTTGTTAAAAAATCGTTTGGATTTGTTTTGGGGTTCTCAACAAGTTTTACCTCCCTTTTTACCAAGATCTCTTGTTGCAGTGCTTACCTATTGCGATTTGGTTTTGTATTTATATCCAGAAACCATGCGTTGGATCGCCAAAATACAACAAAGATTGTTTCAAAGTTATTCCGTAAGAAGGTCCAGATTTATTCTGTCTATATCAAAACAAACCAGTGATGATATGTGTCGTAAGTTTGGTTATCCTGTGGAACAAACAGGGGTTTCTTACCCTGGTGTGAATATCCAAGAGATGACAAAACTTTTGGAAACGGAACCGACTCTACGCATTAAGGATTTAGGAACAGATTATTTGTTATCTGTATCCACCATTGAACCCAGAAAAAACTATCCATTTTTACTCGAAGTCTTTCGCGAATATCGTAAAGTTGATCCTCACCATTATAGGCCTTGGGTGATCGTTGGAAAAATTGGTTGGGAATCTCCTGAATTTATCGAAGAGTTATTACAAGAACGAAGTTTATACAAAGACATTCATATTTTGGATTCTGTTTCTGATTCTGAATTACAACATTTATATAAAAGAGCCGGACTATTTACTTTTGCGAGTAAATACGAGGGGTTCGGAATTCCAATGGTGGAAGCGATCTTTCATGGTTTGAATTGTATTGTTTCTGATATCCCTACTTTTCGTGAAATAGGAAAAGACGGCGTGACATATCTTCCTTACCAATCGAAGGATGATGCCAAAGCCTGGGCAGAAAGGATTAAAAAGTTTTACGAAAATCCCAAACCTTCGAATGTATCGATTTCTGAGTTCACTTGGGAGAATGCGGCAAAAATCACAGAAGAGGTTTTTCGAAAAGTTTTACAGGAAGGAGAATAACCCAGTTTTTTTTGTGACAACCCCCGAATATAGAATTTTGGAATTCTCTGATTTCGGTAGGACATGTAGGTGAAACCGATCTTTTGTCATGGCTTGGATTTCACATTCCCAATCTTCGTCTTTTGCTTTTAGTTTGATCCGGTCGCAAAGAACTTCTGAATCTAATACCCAAATGAGAGAAAATTCGACCTTACTTCGTTTGAAGACAGATTTGATCTCTTTTGCGCCTGCTTTCCAGATAACGGTTGTTTCATCCCCAGTTTCATAAGGTTGGACAGTGGAAGGGATCATAGAAATTCCTTTTCCGGTCCAGTTTCCCTTTACGTAATCATTCCATTCGTCTAAGTTGGAGAAGTAATTATAAATCAATGAATTCAAAAATGATGGTCCAAACTTTGTTACAGTCTAAATCCAGTTTTTATCTTATCTTTCTTCTTTCTCTCTTTTTTTGTAAACCCCAAGGGGAACCGAGTGATTTTTATCCAGAGCCACTCCCCGATTTGCAAGGTAAGAATGAAAGATTAGAGGATTTTAAGGGGAAAGTTGTGGTTTTGGATTTTTGGGCTACTTGGTGTGAACCTTGTGCCAAGGCAGTTCCCACAATCAATCAATGGAAGGCCTCTGTTTCAGAAAAAGATTTTATCTTCAGAGGGATCAACACTGACACTTCAGAACCCTTAGAAAAGATCCAAAAAGATATGCAGCGATTGAAAATGAACTATCCCACCTTACTGGATAAAGACTGGAAAATGACAGATTTTTATCATGTAGAAGGGATTCCCTGTCTACTTGTCTTTGATAGATCCGGCAAAATAGTATATCGACAGTATGGAATTATTGAATCCGACCTTTCTGGGCTTGTGATTCGTTCCCATGTTTGGGCAGCGTCGGATCTGCCATAATTGTGCAATGCGAAACAACATTTTGATTTTCCCTTGAATTCAATGACAAGATTGAAAATGTCTTGACTCATGTTCGTTAAAAAAGTCCCTTAAAGATACCTTTTTACGTTTTCTTTTGAGAAAGGAGTCAGTATAATGCCAGCCAATTTGCCCGAACTCTTCCAGCAGACTGCTGAAAAATTTGGGAACCGCCCCGCGTTCGTTAGTAAGGATGAATCTAAGTCCTATAAACCCGTCACTTTTAAAGAAGTATATGATCTTGGTATCAACTTAGCGGAAGCTCTCATTGATTTGGGTGTTTCTGCCAAAGAAAATGTTGCCTTGCTTGCAGATAACCGCTTAGAGTGGATCGTTTCGGATTATGGAATTCTTATGTCCGGTGCTTGTGATGTTCCAAGAGGGACAGACATTACCGATTCAGAAATTGCTTATATTCTAAACCATTGTGAAGCGAAAGTTGTGTTTCTTGAGAATGATAAGATGCTCGAGAAATTTCAAAAAAACCGTTCACAATTGGAATTTGCAAAAACGCTGATTGTTATGGATAACAAATCCACTGCAACGGGTGTTTTAAAACTTTATGATTTAATTGAGAAAGGTAAGGAACTTCGTGCAAAAGGTTCCAAAAAAGCAGAAGAGCGAATGAAAGCCATTGCTCCTGATGACCTTTTCACAATCATCTATACTTCTGGAACTACAGGAATGCCAAAAGGGGTTATGTTGAAACATAGCAACATGATCCACCAAACATCTTCCATTCTAGGAAGTATGATTGAAATTAAACAAGATGAAAGAATGTTGTCTATCCTTCCTGTTTGGCACGTATTTGAAAGAGTATTTGAATACTTAGCGATTGCAGCTGGTTGTGCTACTTACTATACCAATGTTCGAGACCTTCGTGATGACATGAAAAAGGCAAAACCAACCTTTATGGCATCTGCTCCTAGACTTTGGGAAAGTATCTATAACGGAATTTATACAAGAATCAATGATCCAAAACAAACTCCTGCGATTCGTCGCGGGTTGTTCAACTTGGCTTATTTTTTCTCCAAACATTTTAACGCAGCCACAAGGTTTTTAAAAGGAAACCAAGTGGATTACGTTGGAAGAAATCCAATCGTTTCTCTTTTCAAGGGAATCTACTATCTAACAGTTGCCATTGTTTTAGCAGTGCCTTATTTCCTTTTGGATCTGGTCGTGCTTTCTAAAATCAGAGAGGCTACTGGTGGAGAACTCAAGGCTTCTGTTTCTGGTGGTGGTGCCCTTCAAAGACATGTGGACGCTTTCTTCAACGATATTGGAATCAACGTTTTGGAAGGGTATGGAATGACGGAAACTTCTCCGGTCATTTCTGTAAGAACTTTTAAAAAGTTAGTCCAAGGTTCTGTGGGAGTGATCACTCCTGAGACTTCCGTACAAATTCGTGATGATTTAGGAAAGGTTCTCACTCATATTGATGCCAACCAAAAACTCATTTCTGGAAAATATGGAGCGCGTGGGGTCATTCACATCCGTGGACCACAAGTCATGAAAGGTTATTACAAAAACCCAGAAACGACTGCAAAAGTTTTGAAAGACGGTTGGATGGATACAGGGGATATTGGAATGTTTAATTTCAAAAAGACCCTCACCATCACAGGTCGTGCAAAAGATACGGTAGTTTTACTTGGTGGAGAAAACGTTGAGCCGGTTCCTATTGAGGACAAACTCACAGAATCTCCTTTCATTGCACAAGTCATGGTCATTGGACAAGACCAAAAGAACTTAGGTGCTCTTGTAGTTCCTGATTTTGATAAACTGACTGAGTGGGCAAAGGAAAACGGTATTTCTGAGACAGACAAACAAAAACTCATCGAAAATACGAAGGTTCTCGATTTCTACAAAAAGGAAATCAAAGCCCTCAACAATACCAAAACAGGATTTAAATCTTTTGAACAGGTGACTCCGTTCATTCTCATCACCAAACCTTTTGAGGTGGGTGATGAATTGACAAACCTATTTAAAATGAAACGCCACTTGATCACAGAAAAATACAAAGATAAAATCACTTCTTTGTATGCTGGAGACTAAGGGAATTTAATTTGATTACCGCCTGGTTCTCAGGCGGTTTTTACTCTTCTGTTTTTCTCCTCCCGTCGATATTCTAACTGTGAATCGATCGGACGGATCTTTAGTTTCTTCTTCTTCAGGCGTTTTTTACCCCTACCAACACCAAGACTTTTATGCCATGGATTCTTTGTTTTTATCCCCGCAAAAACAGGAAGAGATTTGGGATTTTCAATCGGTTTCGCAGGTGGATTTGGGTTTTTTAGGTTTTTTGACCTTAAGGGGTTTTTTACGGGAGAGTTTGTCTCTACCGAAACTCCAAGTGCGAGGATTCTCCAAACATTGGAAAACATACCTTGCCAAAGTGAATTTTTTAGGCAACCGGATCCCTTGGGAATCACAAGAATTTATCCCAAATTTGGTATCCGATCCAATGGTTCCGGAACTTGCGTTTGGTGGGAAAGGTCACTGGACGAATGAATTTCATTGGGAGAGACAAAACAAAGAAACAACATCTGTTTTTTTCTCTGCAACAAACAAACAAAGTGAAGGTGATGTTGCGATTAGTGATCTAATGAAAGATTTTTTATATTATTCGCAAACCAATCATTATTTAGAAAGAGCTTACATTCGAAAAGAAAACTCTAGTTATTTGTACTTAAATGCAAAAGAATCTAATCCGAGAGTGTTTTTTCGTGAAAATCCGACGGATCTCCCTGAGTTTTTATTTTTGGTGGCTGAATTAAAAACGAAAACATCTACTCACTCAAATTAAGACCAAGAAGGATCGTTTTTAGTAGGTCAGCTTTGGTTTCTAAATGAGTGGTTTCCAAAATGGTTTGTTTGGTTTTGAAATCAAAGTAGATCAGGGATGCAATAAAATCCACAGGAAAGGGATGAACCAAAATTTGATTCATTTTTAGGATTAAGTCCTCTTCTGCACCTTCCGCAAGTAAGATCCGTTTGGTGAGAACGAGTAACTCTTCAATTTTTTCTTTCAGAGATTCGGAAACGTTTTTATTTCTTTCATGTTCCCTTCTTACAATTTGTGCGATATAAAAAGGTTCTGTTGAATCCAGGCTTACAATCTCGGCGGTTCCAATTCCTTCCAAAATGATATTGGATCTGCCATCTGGTAAGGATTCCTTTTGGATGATGTGCCCATACCCTACAATTTCAGGGATGGGTGGAGCACCAGCTCCAATCCAATTTTTGGGATACGGGGCCATACCCAATTCCCCTCCATTTTCCATACAAAAATCGAGCATCATCCGATACCTGGGTTCAAAGATATGCAGAGGCAAAAACATTCCCGGGAACAGAAATACATCTGGGAGGGGAAAGAGAGGTAAGGGGAAGGTTGACACAGAGAAAGGTTTTAGATTCTCTGTTTAGTTGTAAACCAATTCAAGGATCTGGCTTTGTTGAAAATAAAGAAAACTTCACTCCGTAAATCTTTCCAGGATTTAGACAAAATCAAAGTGCTTGTGATTGGAGATTTGATTTTGGACGAGTATTTGATTGGTTCGGTAGAAAGGATTTCCCCCGAAGCACCCGTTCCTGTGGTATGGGTTCGAAACGAAAAACAATCCTTAGGTGGATCAGGTAATGTGGTTCAAAATTTATCCTCGATTGGGGTCGCGGGAGTTGTTTTTGGAAGGATTGGTTTGGACAAAGCCGGTGACTCTTTGGAAGGGCTTTTACGATCCAATTTAGTGGCAGAAAAAGATTTAGTCCTATTGAAATCCAAAACCCTTCCCACCATTCTAAAAACAAGGATCATTGCCACTCACCAACAGATTTGTCGGGTGGACAGAGAGGAAGTAGTTCCTCTAACGAAAGAAGACGAGAACTCTGTCCTCAAACAATTCGAAACCAAGTTAAAAGAATGTTCTGCTGTAATTCTCTCAGATTATGATAAGGGGTATCTCACACCTTCTCTCATCCAATCAGTCATCGCAATTTGTAACCGCGAAAATAAAATTGTGACCGTAGATCCACAAGTGAGCCATTTTTTCTTATACCAAAATATCCATATCATGACTCCCAACCACCACGAAGCGGGAAAAGCCTTGGGACGAAAACTAAACACTGACTCCGAAATTGAGGCTGCTTGCAGGGAAATCTCAGAAAAACTCACACCAGATGCTATGATGATCACCCGTGGGGAAAAAGGAATGTCAATCTATGAAAGGAAAAAAGATTCCTTTTACCATATCCCAACGGTTGCCAAGGAAGTATTTGATGTGACCGGAGCTGGTGATACAGTCATCACTACTTACACAGCCTTTGTTGCCACGGGAATGCCCATAGCGGATGCAGCTCTCATTTCTAATGTCAGTGCAGGGATCGTCGTTGGTAAGTTAGGTGCTGCAACTGTCACACAAACAGAAATTGAAGAAGCACTTCAGACACTTGGTTATTTAGAGGAATAGTTTATGAGTTTTTACGAAAATCTAAATTCAAAAATCATCCCTTTTGATGGGATCGAAGCCAAAAGAAAGTCTTTGGAAGGAAAAAGAATCGTATTTACCAATGGTTGTTTTGATATTTTGCACCCAGGACATGTCAGTTACTTAGCGCAAGCCAGGGATCTTGGTGATTTGTTATGGATTGGTGTGAACTCGGATGCAAGTGTTAGGCGACTGAAAGGGGAATCCCGACCAATCAATTCTTGCGAAGACAGGATGCTCGTCCTCGCAGCTCTTTCCTCTGTCGATTTTGTATCTTCCTTTGGGGAAGATACACCATTAGAAATTCTTAAAAAAGTAAAACCCTCTGTCCATTCCAAAGGTGGGGATTACCAAGTCGAAACCCTGCCGGAATACCAAATTTTAAAAGAGATGGGAGCGGATATTCAAATTTTACCCTTTGTACAAGGAAAATCCACAACTAAGATTTTAGAAAAAGCCAAATCCCCTTCCTAAACGTATTGATTTTGGACCCAAATCTCGCCACTCTGTAAAAAACATTCTTTTTTGAGGTCCATTTTGTCCAAGACCAGATATATTTTCATTACCGGTGGTGTATCCTCTTCCTTAGGAAAAGGGGTCACTGTTGCGGCTCTCGGCTGTTTGTTAGAAGCCAGAGGGTATACCGTCTCATTACAAAAAATGGATCCCTATATCAATATAGACCCAGGTACGATGAGTCCGTACCAACACGGGGAAGTTTATGTGACCGAAGATGGAGCGGAAACAGATTTAGATTTAGGATATTACGAAAGGTTTACAAAATCTAAATTTTCCAGAAAAAATTCTGTTTCCACCGGCCAGATTTATCACGCGGTCATTGAAAGAGAAAGGAAAGGTGATTATTTAGGAAGAACCGTACAGGTTGTACCACATATCACCAATGAAATTCGAAACCGAATTTATAACTTAACTCGAGATCAAGAAACTGATTTTGTTATTGTTGAAATTGGTGGAACCGTAGGTGATATTGAGTCGGTTCCCTTTTTAGAAGCGATCCGGCAAATGCGTTATGAACATGGTAGTAACCAAGTTCTATTTTTGCATCTAACTCTTGTCCCAACGATTACAGCCGCTGGAGAAGCAAAAACAAAACCCACTCAACACTCGGTGAAGGAACTTCTTGCACTCGGTATCCAACCAGATATTTTAATTTGTCGTATCAATAAACCAATGTCGAAAGAGATGAAAAATAAAATTTCTCTCTTCTGTAACGTAAAAGAACAAAATGTAATTTCGGCTGTCGACATTGATACTTCAATCTATGAAATTCCTCTCATGTATCGAGAAGATAAATTAGATGAAGTAGTTTTGAATGCTCTTGGTATGGACCTTCGTAAACTTAATTTTTCCCAGTGGGAAAATATGGTTAAACGAATCCGTAATACAAAAAAGACCGTTAAGGTTGCATTGATTGGAAAGTACATCTCTTTACAGGATGCTTATCGTTCTGTTTATGAATCATTAGCCCATGGTGGAATTGCCAACGATGTAGAAGTGAATGTGATCAAAATCAATCCAGAAGACATTGATACAAAAAATGTAAAAGAACATTTGAAAGGTGTTCATGGAATTTTGGTTCCAGGTGGATTTGGAGAACGTGGGATTGAAGGGAAAATTGCTGCGATTCAATATGCAAGAACCAAACAAATTCCATTTTTTGGGATCTGTCTTGGAATGCAATGTGCGGTGATTGAATTTGCAAGAAACGTTCTTGGATTTAAAGATGCTAACTCAACAGAATTCAAACCCAATGTAAATTATCCTGTCATTTCCATGATTGAAGAACAAAAGGAAATCGAACGTATGGGAGGAACCATGCGACTCGGTGCTTACCCTTGTATTGTTAAAAAAGGAAGTCTTGCTTATTCCGAATACAAAGCAGAACGAATTTCTGAAAGACATAGACATAGATTTGAGTTCACTCTACGTTATAAAGACGAGTTTGAAAAAAAAGGAATGAACCTTGCTGGATTTTCGCCTGATGGAAGTTTAGCGGAGATTGTGGAAGTAACCAATCATCCATGGTTTGTTGGAGTTCAATTCCACCCAGAATTCCAATCTAAACCGACTGACCCACATCCACTCTTTGCTGGATTCATTCGGGCAGCATCCAAGTTAGCTAAAAAAACGGAGGATTAAGATGTACGATTTAATTGAAGAAAGAGATTTTTTTGGTAAAAAGATCGGAGGTCGTAATCCCTTCTTTCTTATTTCCGGACCTTGTGTGATGGAAAATAAGGAATTACTCGACCGAGTTTGTGGAGAGATGAAAGCCATTTGTGATGATCTGGGAATTGTTTATATTTTTAAATCTTCTTTTGATAAAGCAAACCGTTCTTCGATCAATTCTTATCGTGGGCCTGGTTTGGAAGAAGGAAGGAAACTTCTTGATTTCATCAAAAACAAATACAATGTTCCTGTCCTTACGGATATTCATGAAACCATTCAAGTGGAACCTTTAAAAGAAACTGTGGATATCTTTCAAATTCCAGCTTTCCTCAGTCGTCAAACAGACTTAATTGCCAAAGCAGCGGAAACAGGCAAATGGGTGAATGTTAAAAAAGGTCAGTTTATGGCCCCAGATGATACCCGTCATATCAAAACGAAGATCCAAGAATCCGGATCAGAAAAATACATGGTGACCGAACGAGGTGCTAGTTTCGGATACGGAAACTTAGTGTTTGACCTTCGAGGGATTCCGATGATGCACAAACATGGAATTCCAATTGTGTTTGATGCAACACATTCGGCACAACTTCCGGGAGCTGCAGGCAATATCACAGGTGGTCTTCGTGAATTCATTCCTCATATGGTAAGAGGTGCAGTTTCCGTAGGAGTCGAAGGGCTTTTTATGGAAGTCCACCCGGATCCTGAAAAGGCATTATCAGATGCAACGACACAATTTCCTCTAGCAAAAGTCAAAAATCTACTCACACAACTTTTGGAACTAGATCGTCTGGTAAAAACCAAATTTTTAGAGGATTAAACTATCTTTTATGATGCGAAGGTTGGTTTTCTTTATGTTTCTTTTAGCGATTGTTAGTTGCAAGGATAAAGAATACCTTCGTATTGAGGTTGAAAAAGAATCTGGTTCTATGGTTTCTATGCGAAACTTTTCCCGTTCTTCGTATAAGGAATCTGGGGAACTCGAATGGAAATTGAAAGGGGATGAATCTTATATCTTTCCCAAAGAAAATAAAACTATCGTTTACGGTTTCGAGTTTAAACAATTAGAAAAGGGAAATGTAACTTCTGCAATGACTGGGGACCGGGGTGAAATCAACCATTCCACAAAAACAGTTGTTCTGAATGGAAAAGTAAAATTAAAAACGAATGATGGTAAGTATATCGAATCAGAGTCACTTACATACAATTTAGAAGAAAAAACATTATCATCTGAAGACGATGTTCTCGTTTATTCCGACGGAACTACAATCCGTGGGAAAGGACTACGTGCAGATAAGAGTTTAAATAAATTTACCATCATCCAACCGAAGGCAGTGACCGTGGGCGGTAGTAATCCATTGAAGGATAAACCATGAAAAAACTGTTTTTTTATTTCTTTTTGAGTTTTTTCGGTCTTCATGCCAATCCATCACCGATACCTGTGTTATTTGGTTCTGAAGATCTTTTGAAAAAAGAAAACTCCGTTTTTTCTGTGGAGAAAACAAAAGATAAGAAAGATAGAATTCCTGTTATGTGGGGTGGAAGTAGTCTTACTCAAGAAGAACGTACGATCAATGGATTTCCTGTGAAGGTTTTTATCTTGGGTGGTGGTGCTTATATTATGCATAAAACCATCAAACTCAGTGCTCGTGAGATTGAAATCATTGGAGAAGATGCTCTGATTGGAAATTTAAAAGGGCAGGTGATCGTTGAAGATTTTCAGAATGGAGTGACTCTCACGGCTTCAAAAGGTATTTATGATAAAATGGCGGGGACTGTCAGTTTGGAAAACAATCCCGTTCTCATCCAAAAAAAAGAGGGGAAGGTCGTAAAGATTCAATGCCAATCCATCGTTCGTTATTTAGAAGAGGCAAAAACTAATTTAGCGGGGAAGGTGGTTGTGACTTCCGATGAATTTCAAGTTTTTGGGGAAGACGCAGTATTTTCTGAAAAGGAAGATCGGATCGATTTAGGCGGAGAACCATTTTTGTTTTCCGAAAATCGGTTTTTGATTGGGCAAACTCTTTCTTATTTTGTAAAAGAAGGAAGCATTCAATTAGATGGGAATGCTACCATTTATCAGGTATCTTACGAAAACAAAAAAGACAAAGAAAAAGATACTACAACAAAGGAACGTGTTGTGACTTTGTTTACTGGGAAAACACTGACCCATCAAAACAAAGGAAAGGAAACCTTAACCTCTATGAACGGGGACGCCTTTATGTATAGGACGAATTCCGAATTCAAAGCCAACCTTTTGGAAAGTCGTCGTAATAATAAAGATATCAAGGCAACCGGAAATGTTAGTTATTTGGATAAAGAGAATGGTTACCGAATGGAAGGAGGACTACTCTCTTATGATAAAGACAAAGGATATTCTTATTTAACGGAAGAACCTCGGATTGTTTTTTTGAATAAAAAAGAATTAACTGAGCAAGGTCAACTTACCGCAGTATTTTTAGAGCGATTTGATGAACGTTTTGAGGTGGTTGCGCGTGGTAATGTCCAAGTGGAAACACAAACGGCGACAGCGACAGGTGAATATGCAACTTATTTTGAAAAAAGAGACGAATTAGTCCTAGAAGGAAATCCAAATCTTATCAAGGACAACACAAAAGTCTCAGCGGGAAAGATCATTCTCTTTCCTAAATCGGACAAGGCTTATCTGACGGATGGGCTTAAGGTAATACCGAATGGCGAAAAAAAGTAAAACTCAAACTATCCAGAAAGAAATAGATCCAAGTGTAAAAACATTTCGGATGGAAAATCTCGTAAAAATATATAACAAACGTAAGGTTGTTGATGGCGTTAGTTTTTATATTAGAAAAGGCGAAATTGTAGGACTTCTTGGTCCTAATGGTGCCGGAAAAACCACAAGTTTTTATATGAGTGTTGGATTTGTTACTCCAGATGAGGGACATGTATTCATAGACAACGAAGACCTGACCAAAGCACCGATGCATATTCGCGCTCGGATGGGAGTCGGTTATTTAGCACAAGAAGCGAGTATTTTTCGTAAACTGACTGTTGCCGAAAATTTAGAAGCTATTTTGGAAACCATGAACCTTCCTGGGGATGAAATCATCCGTAGAAGAGATGCCCTTCTTATGGAGTTACAAATTATGCGTGTAGCTAACCAAAAAGGGTACACTCTGTCCGGAGGAGAAAGAAGGCGATGTGAAATTGCAAGGGCTCTTGTTACCAACCCGGACTTCATTCTATTAGATGAACCGTTTGCTGGTGTGGATCCGATTGCGGTAAAAGACATTCAAAACGTAATTCAATCTTTAAAGGAAAGAGGTCTTGGGATCTTAATTACTGACCATAACGTAAGAGAAACATTAAAAATTACGGATAGGGCCTATATCATGTATAGTGGTCGAATTCTCATTTCAGGAACAGCGGATGATTTAATCAACGATCCTGAAACAAGACGAATTTATTTAGGTGAGGATTTTAAACTATAAATGAAACTCGGGGCTTCACTTACACAACGCCAAACGCAAAAATTAGTGATGACCCAGGACTTACGTCAGTCCATCGAACTTTTGTCTTTATCCACTTTAGAACTTTCTGATAAAATCCAAAATGAACTTTTAGAAAATCCATTACTGGATGAAGTTGGGGCTGATGAAAAAACTAAAATGCCTGAATTGTTTTCTATCGATGAAGTCAAACGATTAGAAAAATTAAATCATGAAAAAAGTACTGATGTCAATTGGCAGGATTCTTATTCTTTAGAAGGACCTCGCTCTTATGATACGGAAGCTAGTGACAGAAATCAAAAATATATTGAATCCTCTACTCGCGGAGAAACCCTCGAAGAACATTTGTTAAATCAGCTCCGACTCATTAAATTAACTAAATTGGAATTTGAAATTGGTGAAGTCCTGATCAGTATGATTGATGAAAAGGGTTTTATAACCGATGATTTGGCGATCGTATCCAAAGAGATGGGTTATCAGGAATCAAAAGTGAGACGAGTTTTGCAAGTAGTCAATGAACTTGATCCCATCGGGATTGGGGCAAAGGATATGCAGGAAACTCTTCTCATTCAGGGGAAAATTCTTTTTCCCGAGAATACTCTTCTACACCAACTGATTGGAGAGTTTTTGTCTGACTTAGAAAAGGTAGATTATAAAAAAATTGCTAAAAATCTAAAAATCACAGAAGAGGAAATTCTTAGTTTAGCAAGGCTGATCAAAAAATTAGAACCTTATCCTGCCACAACCTACCAAGGCAGAAAGGTCGATTACGTAGTTGCTGATGTTGTTGTAAAAGAGATCGGTAATGAATTTAATATTTTTATCAATGATGAATGGTTACCTAAACTTTCTATCCAAGAAGAATACCGCGAACTTTTAAACCAAAAACTTCCGCCCAAAGAAAAGGAATATTTCCAAACCAAGTATAGTTCTGCCCAGTGGCTCATTCGCTCCATCCAACAGAGAAGACAAACTTTGCAACGTGTTGTCAGTTGTATCATCGATTTTCAAGTGGATTTTTTTCGAGGAGGAATTGGTTTTATCAAACCATTGACTTTAAAAGAAGTTGCTGAAAAATTAAATTTACACGAGTCAACTATTTCTCGCATAACAACAAATAAATACATTCAAACTACTTGGGGTCTTTTTGAGCTCAAATGGTTTTTTTCTTCTGGGGTTAAATCTGCCGAGGGAGGGAAAGAAAGTTCCAAAAAGATCCATGAAATCATTCGAAACTTGGTAAAGGATGAAGATGAAAACAATCCTCTTTCTGATCAGGATATCGTTGAACTGATGGAGAAAAAAGGAATTGAAATTGCCCGTCGTACTGTCGCAAAATACAGAAAGGTCTTAAGAATCCTTCCTTCTAACGAAAGGAAGAGGATTAGTTCTTTAAAGGGGTAAACCAATGCCAGTTCCTGGGATTACAGTGGATGCTATTTTAAGAGATCATGAAGATTTACAATTAAAGTTGGTCACTGGGGAAGCCGGACTTTCGAATCGAATCAATAATGCTGAAATCAACCGTCCGGGACTTTCGCTTACAGGTTTTTTTGATTTTTTTGCAAATGATCGGATTCAAATTTTAGGAAAAGGGGAATGGGCATATCTTAATTCACTTTCCAAAGAAAAACTAAGTGAAATCACTGAAAAGTTTTTTGAATTTCATTTAAACTGTATCATTTACACACATGGGAACGAACCCCAAATTCCCTTTGTGGAAAGAGCAAAACAAAAAGGCATTCCTCTTTTTAAAACGGAAATTGCAACACATAGATTTATCACTCTCATTTCTCAAATTTTAGATAGAGCTCTTGCTCCCCGCACCATGCGTCATGGAGTACTCATTGAAGTATTTGGGATTGGAACCTTATTAACTGGACGTTCCGGTGTTGGTAAAAGTGAAACCGCACTTGAACTCATTGAAAGGGGACACAGACTTGTGGCGGATGATATGGTAGAAATCCGTCGTTTGAGTGAAAGTTATTTGATTGGCTCTTGTTCCGATTTACTCCGTCATCATATGGAAATTCGTGGGCTTGGTATTTTAAACATCAAAGATCTGTTTGGTGTTGGATCAGTAAGAGATCATAAGCTCATTGAACTGATCATTAACTTAAAAGAATGGGAAGAACAAACTTCTGGTGAATATGAAAGAACCGGAATTGAACAAAGTATGGAAGAAATCCTCGGAGTATCAGTTCCATATATCGAAATTCCTGTCAAACCGGGAAGAAATATTCCTATCATTGTGGAAACAGCTGCGATGAACCAACGGCTGCGTAAGATGGGAAAAAATAGTGCAAAAGAATTTTCAAATAAACTAAATACGTATATTCAACAGAACTCCATTGAAACAAATCCAGTTAAAGATTAGAGAAGATAGTACAGGTTTACATGCAAGGCCAGCCTCGCTGTTTGTAAAGATGGCCGCTAGTTTCCCCTGTGAAATATTTGTCATCAAAGACGATATCGAAGTCAACGGAAAATCCATTATGGGTCTTATGATGCTCGCACTTGGACCAGGAACGATTTTTTCGGTAAAGGCGGATGGGAAAAGGGAAGAGGAGGCTCTTTCTGCTTTAGAAGATTTGGTAGGGCGAAATTTTGAAACGGCTACCAATTAAGTTTTTAAAAGCCATTCCAAGGCTTTCCGATGAAAGCAGATATTATTTACGTGATATCTTTATCTTTTTTCTAACAATAGGCATTTCGATTGGTTTCTCCGAATTAGTTTTTTTTAGACAAGAAGAAGACATCTCCTTTTTCTCTAAGTTGGATACTTATGTATTCATTCTGATTCCTTTTTTTATTTTATCCCTTATTTTAAGTTATGTATATCGGAACAGGCGGAACAGAGAAACGGGAAAAATCCGTAGTTCCATTCGGTATCGCCTAACACTTGCTTTTTTGTTTGTTGCCTTAATTCCTTCCTTACCCATTTTCATTTTATCCTCCAATTTAACGGGAAGACTGATTGAAGGTTTTTACCGTGTGGATATTTCGAATGCACTTAGGTCTGCAAGTCTTATCATCGAAAATGAAGAAAAGGAAATTGAGACTGAGTTTGTCGAAAAAGTAGGTATTTTAAGATCTCGATTGTCGGGATCAAAACCAGATGGATATACAGTCTTTCAAAAAGGAGTAGAAAACGGACTTTTTGAAAAAAACGAATATTACTTAGGTTTTGTTACCTCAGGAACCCCGAGTTTTGAATCAAAAGGAATCTATCGATACATTAAGGATCTTGACTTTTGGGAATCAAAACGCCCTGGAATTTTTCTTTCTCGTTTGTATCTAAATGACAAATCCTATATTCTTTGTAAGTTTTATTTAAACGATACTGTGGAAGTGTTTGTGGGCCAAAGAATTCACAAGGGTATGGAATCAGATGTTCTGAACATTGTGAATGCTACTTCCACTTATGAAAAGGTGAGTCTTTGGAAGGAAAAAATTCCGTATAGTGTTCGCATAACAATTGCTTTTTTTTCCTTTGCGATGTTTCTCGTTGCCATCCTATTTTCCTTTTTGTTTGCAAGACGAGTCTCTCGTCCCATTATTAATTTAGCCAATGCAACCAAGAGAGTATCTCTCGGTGAAGCCAATATCCGTTTGGAGAAAACGGAAGAAGGAGAGATGGGAATTCTTATTGATAGTTTTAATCAAATGGTAAGTGATCTAGATGCAAAGTCGGAGGAGCTTATGCATTCCCAAAGGATTGCTGCTTGGAAAGAGGTTGCTCAAAGAATGGCACACGAGATTAAAAATCCTCTCACCCCCATCCAACTTTCCGCACAGAGAATCCAGAGAAAATTCCAAAATCCAAAATCTGAAAATTTAGAATCGGTCATTTTTGATGCTACAGAAACGATCATTGGGCAAGTGCGAGTACTCGAACACTTAGTCAAAGAGTTTAGCGAGTTTGCAAGGATGCCCGTTCCTGTTCTAATCAATCAAAAACTAAATCCCATTTTAGAAGAAGCAGTAGCTCTTTTCCGTGATACTACCGATATCGAATTTGAATTAAAATTAGCAGAAAACCTTCCAGAAGTATTTCTCGACAAACGATTGTTTTTGGGTGTCATTAATAACTTAATAAAAAATGCAGTTGAAGCCATTCAATCAGTAGAAAATCCCAAAGAAGAATTGGATATTTTGAGTTTAAAACGGAAAAAAATTCGAATCATGTCCAAATTGCAAAAAAAAGCCCTTCGAAAGTCTATCGTGATAGAAATTGATGATTCTGGTCCTGGACTCAAAGAAGATTGGAAAGAAAAAATATTTGAACCATATTTTTCAACAAAAGAGAATCATGGTTCTGGGGTTGGTCTTGCCATTGTTCAAAAAACAATCATAGATCATCACGGGCATATCATTGTCGAAAATTCTAAGTTAGGTGGATGTAAGTTTAGAATTGAACTTCCCTTGGATAATCACTGATGCAAAAATTGATCTATATTTTAGATGATGAAAAAGAAATCCGAAAATCGCTTCGTGTGATTTTAGAAGATGAAGATTATTCTGTGGAAGATTTTGCTAATGGAAAGGCCTTACTGAAGGCTCTCGCAAAAGAAAGACCTTCTTTAGTCCTTCTTGATGTTTGGGTGGGGAAAGAAGATGGGTTAACCATTTTAGATGAATGCAAAAAATTGTATTCTAGTTTGCCGATTGTAATGATTTCTGGTCATGGAACCATTGAACTTGCCGTGAGCGCCACAAAAAAAGGTGCTATCGATTTTTTAGAGAAACCACTTTCGATTGAAAAAGTAATTCATACCATTGAGTCCGCTTTAGAGAAAACAAAAGACAATGAAATTCCTGAATTTCAATTGGAAGTAGATGAAATTTTAGGAGAGTCTTCTTCTATAAAAAGAGTAAAGTTTGCAATTTTTCAAGCGGCTCAGACGAACGCGAGGGTTTTTATTTTTGGAGAGAATGGAACGGGGAAGGAACTGACCGCAAGAGCCATTCATCAAAATTCCAAAAGAAAAAACGAACCATACATTGAATTTAATTGTGCAGCGGTTCCAGAGGAGATCTTAGAACAAGAGTTATTTGGTATCGATAACACTTCTAATCTTGAAGTAAGTGATATGAAAATTGGAAAGTGGGAGTCTGCGCAGAATGGAACCCTGTTTTTAGATGAGGTATGTGATTTACCACTTTCCATTCAATCGAAAGTGTTAAAGGTGATTTTAGAACAAAAACTGGAGCGTATTGGGGGAAAGGAGCCAGTTTCTGTTGATGTTCGTATCCTTGCGGCTACCAACTCCAATGTAGAAGAGGCAATTCGTGAGGGAAGGTTTCGAGAAGATTTGTATTATGCATTGAGTGTCATTCCCTTAGAGCTCCCACCACTCAGGGAAAGGAATTTGGATATCCCTCTACTCGCCGAATACTATTTAAATAAATCGATTTTAAAAAATAACTTAACTCCCAAAACCATTGATCGCGAGGGGCTGGATGCTCTCACCAATCATTTTTGGCCAGGGAATGTAAGGGAACTTGGAAATATTTTAGAACGACTCAGTATTCTGGTTCCAGGAGATATCATCCGAGCCAAAGATGTAAAAGAGGCTCTTCACGGATTTAAAAAAGCCAATGAAATGGTGGCTCGAGGTGATTTGAAACATGCCAAAGAAGAGTTTGAAAGGCAGTACATCATCAAAACCTTGCAGATTTGCGAAGGAAATGTAACGAGAACATCAAAGGCTCTTGGAATTGAAAGAACTCATTTATATCGTAAATTACGTTCTTTAAATATTTCTGTGGAACAATTGAACGAAGGTTAGTATGGATCAAAAATCAATTTTGGAACGGTTTAGCGACATTCTAACGGAAGCAAAGTTTTTAATCCAAAACAAATCAGTTTCGGTTTACCGGTTCCAAGAAGAACAGGATCCAAACGATTATGGGTTTCCTTGGAAATCAAAAGTACCCGAATCTATAGAAATTCAAAAGAAACAACAAAAAGAAAACCAAAGAAAAAACAAAGATTTGGTAAACTTTTCTTGTACTCTTTGCCAAGGGAAATTAAGTGGTGTTCGGCAGTTTCTTCACAAAGGTCGAAAACCAATCCTTGTTCTCCATTATTCTGGAGCAACAAGTCCAAAAGAAAAACCATTCACCAAAACAAAACCCAATCAGATTTTTAAAGACAAACTAACGGAAAATAGTTGGGGCGAAATTGTTGGAAAGGTATTTGGATTTTCCTTCGAAGAGTTATTTTACCAGGAATACCCTGCCTGTACTTTTTCCCATACAGATTCTAAAGATACTGATTGGCAACAGAGAGTGGAAAATTGTAAGTTCCACGTAAAAGATACTGTAGAAGAATATGGAATTAAATCCATTATTATTTTGGGTTCATCCGCAAAACTATTATTTGGTGGTGAAAAAGCAAAAGATTTACTCGGTAAACAAATTTCTTGGGATCTTTCTGGTCTTTCTGTTCCCATTCTCATCACAAGGTCACCGGAAGCCCTGGTATTTCTGGGGGAAAAGGCAAAAAAAACAGATTCAGAATCCAATCTCTTTCAATATGGAAAAGAAAAACAAGAGTTGGAAGAAAGTTTCATTTCACACTTATCTACTTTAAAACCTTATTTATAATATGATTCGATACGCGGAAATCGCTCTCAATCTATCTTGGGAAAGTAGAACCTTAACTTATGAAATTCCAATAGAGATAGAAACCTTGGAGCGGGGAGTTCGTGTTCTGGTTCCCTTAAATGGAAAGGAATGGGAAGGGGTAGTCATCGAAATTCACTCGAATGAGCCCAACTATGAAACCCTGGCCATTATAAAACAAATTGATTCTGAACCTATTCTAACTGAGGAACAATTAGAACTTGCGCAGTGGATGGCGGATAGTTATTTATCTTCTCTTGGGGAAGCCTTGTTTCTTATGGTTCCTAAGGGAAAAAAACGAAAGAGCCAAAATACAAATTCGGTTCAAATTCACTATGAATTGTTACACCCGTTAAACGAAGCACAAAAAAATGCCCTACTAGAAATCAAATCTGGGTCCAAGTCCAATACCCATTTATTATATGGAATTACCGGAAGTGGGAAAACAGAAGTTTATATGCATCTCATGGCAGATATTTTAGAAAAGTCGAAAGGTTCTGTGATTTTTCTTGTTCCTGAGATTTCACTCACTTATCCCACAATCACTCGTATTGAGAAGGTTTTTCCTGGACAGGTGGCGGTATTACATTCTCACTTGCGAACCTCAGAAAAGTTTCAAAACTATTTGGATTTAAAAGAAGGGAGGAAACGAATTTGTATTGGAACCCGTTCCGCAGTTTTTGCTCCTTTATCTGATATCTCCTTAATCATATTAGATGAAGAACATGATGGTTCTTACAAAGAACATGGATCCCCTAGATACCATGCGAAACAAGTGGCCTTACAGAGAATTTTAAAAACAAACGGGAAACTTTTGTTAGGCTCTGCAACCCCAAGTTTAGAAATCTATTACCTGGCAAAATTAGGACAAATTGGTTTTTCAGAACTAAAAGAAAGAGCCAATCTTTTCGCCTCACTTCCTACTGTGGAAATTGCAGAAAAAAAAGAGGATAGTGATCTCCTTTCTGGTGATTTGCAGTTTAAGATTTCCGATCGATTGAAAAAACAAGAACAAACGATCATACTTTTGAACCGCAGAGGGTACAACCCGTTTATTTATTCCACAACCACGAAAGAGTTCATCCATTGCCCCAAGTGCACGGCAACTCTTTGTTATCATTCGGACAAAACGGTCCGTTGCCATCTCTGCGGATATAAATCTACCTTACAGAATTTAAAACAAATTCATGGAGAAGATTTAGATCTTTTTGGGGCGGGTACACAAAAATTAGAAGAGTATTTACTTTCTCATTTTCCGAAGGCAAGGATTGAACGTTTAGACCAAGATAGCTCTAAAAACAAAGAGGTTACTCGTGACGTACTCGAGAAGTTAGGGGATGGAAACTTAGATATCCTCACTGGAACTCAGATGATTGCAAAAGGTTTGGATTATGCAAACGTAACTCTTGTTGGAATTCTGAATGCAAACCATGGTTTGGGAGTTCCTGATTTTAGGAGCAGTGAAAGAACCTATTCTCTCATTTCCCAAGTGGCTGGTCGTGCTGGTCGGGGAGAAAAAAAAGGAGAAGTTCTCATCCAGTCAAATGATCCAGAACATCCTGTTCTTAAGATGGCTATGGAACAAAATTATCCTGCTTTTTTTGATTGGGAAATAAACTTTAGAAAGGATATGTTTTATCCACCTTTTTCTCGTTTGGCGAGGCTTGTGTTCCGATCTAAATATGAAGAGGTTGCAAACAAACAATCTGTTTTGTATGCAGAAACTTTAAAAGATCTTATCGATGAATCGGTAATCCTTCTTGGGCCAAGCCAGTGTCCCTTTTACAAAATTGACAATAACTTTAGATATCATATCTTGTTAAAATCAAAATCCATCACAGTTTTACGTAATCTTTTACGTGAGACAAAATCAAAATTTAAAGTGGATACCAAATGTTATATTGAATATGATTTGGATCCATTAGAACTTGTTTAATAGGAAAAAAAATGAAACTTTCGATTGGATACTTTGGATCTCCTGAACATTCTAAGGAATTACTCTCTATGTTGCTTGAAGCAGGGATCACTGTCGATTTTGTGGTGACCAATATCGACAAACCAGTGGGAAGAAAACAAATCATCACCCCAACCCCGGTGAAAGAGTTGGCACTGGCCAAAGGAATTCCGGTCATCCAATCACCGAAACTCCGAACAGATGAAGAAACACAAAAAAAAATTCTGTCATTTGGCTCTCCTGTTCATATCGTTTATGCGTATGGATCCATTGTTCCTGAGAACGTTTTCCAAGATCCGAAGTTTGGTAGCATCAACCTTCATGGAAGTTTGCTTCCCAAATACAGAGGAGCATCTCCTGTCCAAAGTTTTCTCTTAAGTGGAGAGGAGGATTCTGGATTCACGATTCAGTTTTTAGCAAAAGAGGTAGATTCTGGAGATATCATTTCACAGAAATCTTGGCAGATAAAGACTGAGGAAACCACAGGTTCTCTTTTGGAATCGATCACAAAAAAAGGGGGGGAGGAACTCATTCGTCTTCTCAAAAAATTAGAATCGGAGGATACCCCTTGGGACTCTCATCCGCAAAATGCGAGTGAAGCCACTCATTGCAAAAAAATTACCGCAGCCGACCGCCCAGTCCAGTGGTCCGATTCGGCAACGAAGATCCACAACCGAATCCGCGCCCTTTATCCAGATCCTTTGGCGACCACAGTGTTTCGAGAGAAAAGGGTCATTCTCATTTCCTCTTTTTTGCCTGATTCTTCCTTGGAGCCCATCTCCATTCCCGAAGGACTACACCCCGGTTCCTTTTTCTTATACCAGAAAAAAAGGCTTTTCTGCCTCTGTGGAGACGGAAACCTGCTTGGTATAGACACCTTACAACCCGAGGGAAAAAAGCCCATGAAAGGATTTGAGTTTTTCAATGGAGCGCGGGTTTTAGCCGGAGAATCATTTACGTGAAAGAAAAGTTTCTAAAAATTCTACCTTACAGTGGTTATGTTCTATTTGTAGGTTTAGGCCTTCTTGTTTTTTTTGTAGCTGCCTTCCTCGTGGTCGTGGTTCGAACCAAAGAAGAACAAAAGGTAATGATGCCTTATGTGATTGGAAAAAACTATATTGAGGTTCATAACGAATTACAAAGACTCCAACTCAAAGTTCGTTTGGAAACACAACGCATTCCAGAAAAAACAGATGGAATCATCCTCGCACAATCCATTGATCCAGGGAAAGAAGTGGAAGCAGGATCTAAACTTTATCTTACAGTCAATATTGGATTTGATCGGGTTACCATTCCCGATGTTAAAGGCCAAGATTTAAAACGAGCCAAGGCCATTTTAGAAAAAGTATTATCTGGGGAAGTATATGTTCCCTTACAAATTGGTGGGATCACTTATGTGCCGGCGGTAGGTGACGAACCTGCAGAAACGATCATAGACCAAATCCCTGGTCCTGGAAAAGAAACTCATTCTGGTGAAAAAATCTATTTACTCGTAACAGAACCAAATACAGAAAAAAAATCCAACCAATCAGCCCTTGATCCAATAGATTCTTCTAAATTGATCGGAACTCCTGTTCCTTTTGTGGTAGACTACCTCCAGAGAAAAAAAATTCCCTATCGTCTGAAAGAAACTACGAAACCAGAGTTTCGTGAGTCACATGGCCTTGTATCCTCTTTTGAATTAAAACAGACTGGTGCTGAAGTCGGAGCTTTTTTCCTAAAACCATCCGAATCACTTGTTCAAGATTATGAATTTTTAGAGTATGAAGTGGACGATGATGATCTCTACTCGGCTAAAGTAAGTTATACGAAGCCGGGAGAGGATACGGAAATCGAAAAAGAAATTTTAACAAGCCAAAGTTTAAAAGAAGACGAACCTGTTCGTTTTCTCATCCACCGGGCAGGAAATGTTAAGGTGACTCTCGTCGGAAAGGAATCCGGTGTCGCTAAAGTATGGAAACTCAAAGGAACCTATTAAGATGAAAATCTCTGCCTCTATTCTTGCAGCAAAACTAACTGGACTCGCTCAGGAGCTTCCCACATACAAACAGGAAAATATCGACCTCATCCATATTGATGTGATGGACGGAAACTTTGTTCCTCAAATTTCTTTTGGAGAGGCTTTTACCAAAGAAGTGAAGTCGCACACAGAGATCCCACTCGATGTACATCTTATGGTGAGTAATCCCGAACTCCATGTTCCAAAATACTTTGATTTAAATCCGTATTGTATCACCTTCCATATTGAAACCACGAACTTCTCTGTTCGTTTGGCAGAAGAAATCCGAAAAGCGGGAATCAAAGTAGGAGTTTCTCTGAACCCACAAACCCCACCGGAATCGATTTCGCAAATTTTACCGTATTTGGATCTTGTCCTTCTCATGACTGTGGATCCTGGTTTTTACGGACAATCCTTTGTAAAATCAGGGTTTGAAAAAATTGCTGCCGTACGTAAACTTACCAAACCTTACAATATAGAATTGGAAGTGGATGGGGGTGTGAACGAATCCAATATGGAGGAGCTCGCAAAACTCGGAGTGGACATCACGGTTGTGGGTTCTGGTCTCTATAAAACGGGAGATCCGAACGCACAGGGCAAAAAATTGAAGGAACTCGCTGCAAGTGCTAGAACTCGCTCTTGACAGATCGTCCCGTTTCAAAAAACTCGCTATAAAAGGGGTATTTTTCCTTGGTTAAATTAAGATTACAAAGAACGGGAACAAAAGCAGACCCGCACTATCGCATCGTAGCAGCTGATATTCGTGCTCCACGTGACGGAAAGTTCATTGAAGCAGTGGGACATTTTCACCCATCTTCTTCCTCTGTTAAAAAAGCGACTTTCAACGAAGAAAAAACTCTTTCTTGGTTAAAAAAAGGCGCACAACCAACTGATACAGTTCTTGCTCTTTTGAAAAAAGACGACGTTTGGTCAAAATTCAAAGGTTAATTGATACATGGAATCCTTAGTTCGTTATATCGTTACATCTCTCGTTGACCAACCAGAACAAGTGGCTGTCAACCAAGTCCCCGGAGAGGAAGAAACTGTGATCGAACTTCGGGTAGCAGCAAAAGACCTAGGTAAGGTGATCGGAAAAAACGGTAGAATTGCAAAATCTTTGCGAACTGTTTTACAAGCCGCCGGAACCAAACAAGGCAAAAACTATACTTTAGAAATTGTCGACTAAACCAAGTTTAGTGAAAGTGGGGGTCATTGGATCCTCACATGGAATCAAAGGGTTCATCAAAGTTTTCACAGAAGGTGATACCCTCATCTCCGCCAAACCACCGCTCAACTGCACTGTAGAAGATCCCAGAGGGAATCAGTCTACCATCCAAGTCGAAGAAATCAAACAGAATGGAAATCATTTCCTTTTAAAACTGAAAGGGTATGATACACCGGAAACGGTGATCAAATACCGGGGATTTTCTTTGCTCTGGAAAAGGGAAGACTTACCCAAACCTACAGAAGGCGAAATTTACACCGAAGATTTGGTGGGCCTTATTGCCATCTCTAAGGAATCCAAAACCTCTCTGGAATACATTGTTACCCAAGTGATCGACAATCCCGCTCATCCGATCCTAGAACTAAAGCCTAAGGCCAGTGAAGGAGAAACCGTTCTGATCCCTTTTCTCCATCAGTTTGTCGGTGATTGGAATTTAGAATCCAAAACTTTGGAAATCATAGGCTGGGAGCAGTGGTTTGAAGTTTAATTTCATCACTCTTTTCCCTGAAAAAATTACCTCCTATTTTGACACAGGAATTCCGGGAAAAGCCGTAAAACAGGGCGTTGTGGAAATCAATACCGTCCACCTCCGGGACTTTGCCGACAACAAACACCAAAAGGTAGATGATACCATCTACGGGGGTGGCCCCGGGATGCTTTTGCAAGTAGGACCCATTTACCGCGCTTTGGAATCTCTTGGGGAGGACAAGGGTAAGGTCCTCCTCCTCAGTCCTTCCGGAGAACTTTTCAACCAAACTCTGGCCCGGGAGATTTATGAGTCTTCTGAGACCTTTACTTTGATTTCAGGGTATTACGAAGGGGTCGACCATCGTGTCGCGGAGCATTTAATTGACAGGGAAGTGGCCATTGGAAACTATGTTATTTCATCGGGGGATTTAGCTGCTCTCGTTGTTGCCGACTGCCTTTCTCGGTTTGTTCCGGGGTTTTTAGGAAAAGAAGAAAGCCTTCTCGAAGAGTCGCACAACGAAACGGAAGAATTAGAATACCCTCAATATACAAAACCCTATGATTTTATGGGTTGGACTGTTCCAGATGTGCTCCTCGGTGGACATCATGAAGAGATCCGGAAATGGCGGCAAAAAAACCGCAAAACAAGAAATCATTCTTAGAGGAAGCCATGAATCAGATTCTAGAAACAGCACTCGCAGGCGAAGCAAAGAACGAACTTAATTTCGAAATTGGTGATACTGTAAAAGTTCACTACAAAATCGTTGAATCTGGAAAAGAACGTGTTCAGGTTTACGAAGGCGTTGTGATCTCCATTGCAAACAAATCACAAAGCAAAACATTTACTGTAAGACGTGTATCTTATGATATCGGAGTGGAAAGAATTTTCCCACTTCACAGTCCACGCATTGCAAAGATTGAACTCGTTCGTAAAGGATCTGTTCGTCGTGCAAAACTTTTCTATCTCCGTGATAAAAAAGGAAAAGCGGGACGTATCAAAGAAAGAAAAGGCGGTCAAGCGATCGTTGCGAAAGATAAAAAGAGACAGGATGAGGCTTCTAAAGCCGCTCTTGCACAAGCAAAAGCTGCAGAAGCACCTAGCGCATAATCTCTCTTGAAACGGTCATTACGCGACCGTTCTTTCCTGAATTTCAAATTCCTCACCTGACCTGTTTTTCACTGGATGAAGCAGGTCGTGGTACTCTTGCTGGCCCCGTCTCTGTGGGTTGCGTTTCCTTCTCACTTTCTACTTTAGAAAAAATCAAAAACGGTGAAATCCTAAAGGGACTTCGCGATTCCAAAAAAATTGCTGAACCCAAACGATTAGAACTTAGAAAAGAAATTTTAGAGCACGTTTCTTATTTCCGAGTAACCTTTGTCAGTGCTTCCTTTATAGATCGTTATAATATCAACCAAGCCATTTTTTATGGGATGAACCGTTGTTTACCAAATCATACCCAACTATTCGGATCCAACACAAAGGAGAATGATGATTCGAATTCTACTACTTCTAATTTCAAAGAAAATAGAAGTCAGAGTGCAGACAATTTAGAAAAAAAACCATTTCTCCTCGCAGATGGTAATTATAAACTCAAAATCACCAAACCCATTGAAGGATATTTCTCGTTACCCAAAGGAGATGATTTGATTCCTTCCATTTCTGCTGCCTCCATATTAGCCAAAACCTACCGGGATGAATATATGGAAAAAATGGATTTGAAATATCCGGGTTATGGATTTGGAAAACACAAAGGATATGGGACCGAAGAACACAGAGAGGCTCTTCTCAAACTTGGAATTTCTCCCATCCACAGGTTGAGTTTTTGTAAATTCCTCCGAAGAGAAGGGAGTGAACCTTCTCTATTCTAATTTCGCAAAATTTTCCAAACTTACATCTTTTGGAAATAACGGAAAACAGAAAACCAAAACAAACCTTGGTTTCACTGAGATCCAAAGCCGAGCTTCCTTACGGGCTGATTCAAAAAACTTAAATACAGGCAAAATTAGAAATCCGACTTCCCATACAGAAACTTGGATCCATTCCGCTTCTGGTGAAATGGAAAAAACTACGAATCCTTCTAAAACCAAAAACCTTTCCCGTTGGGCATCATGGATAAACCACCAGTCCACTCCAACTGTAATGGAAGGTAGCGATCTAAAGCCAATCTGGAATTACCTTTTAGGGGAAACGGGATTTTCTGATATTCTATCCTATCTACATCCAAGGGAGGATGAGGCCTTACAGATGGTAGTCGAACCGAAAAACAAAGGTTTGGTTCTGTATGTGTTTTGGAAATCGAAAGAAACGGGAGCTATGGGGATTCAGTTCCACTATGATCCAGAAAAAGAAAAACCAATCCTTGTTGAGATCACCACAGAACAGTCAATACAAGGGGAGCAATTCACGACTAAACTTGGTTCCTTGGTTCGGGACTTCCCCCAAATCCAAACCATCCAAATAGAAACTTGGGCAAATGATTCCTTTAACGGTGATTATCGATGAAACAGAAAATGGCGGCTCTGGCTTATGATCCCAAAGTCCATTCGGCACCGAAACTTGTGGCGAAAGCAGAAGGGCGACTAGCAGAAACCTTAATTCGCGTTGCTAAAGAATCAGGGGTTCTTGTGATTCAGGATGAGGTAATGGTACAAACCTTAGACCATCTCCCTAATGGGAAAGAAATTCCAAGGGAATTGTATGAAGTCGTAGCAGCAGTATTTCGAATCCTCGTTTTGGAGAGGCAAAAGAAAAACAATTGATGTTTCTACGCTTCTTACTAGGATTTACGCAATTATGCGGAAAATTTCCATACGTGACTTAGAGCCTGGATCAAAATTTACTAAGTCAATTTATCTGGATAAAGACACTGTTTTTGTGGGAGCCGACCAGCCCATCACACAACAAGACTTAGACAGGTTAGTTCAATTCGGAATTACCTTTGTTTTGACAGATGGGGAAAAGGTAATGTCTGATGGCGGAGATAAAACTGCCTCTGGACAAGGACCCGGATACTTCGATACAAACCTACCTTTTTACCAAGATGATGAAAATTCCACACGTTATAAATATTTATTAGAAAAAGCAAATACGACTAAGGTAGAGTTCAATGCTGTTTTTAAAGACTGTTTTGAACTAGTGCAAAAAACTTATAAATCTGCATCTGAGGGACGTTATACGGAAATTCGGGAGTTTCGAGAGATTGCGGAACGAATTGCTGACCATACAAAAGCAAATGCTCAAATTCCTATTTTATTATTATCCCATTCCCACTCAGGATATTTTTTATACACTCATATTTGTTATGCGACGTTTTTTTCGGTGATGCTCGGAAACTTTTTGGAGTTTTCCAGACCTAAACTAATCGATCTTGCTTTAGCATCCCTTTTTGCAGACATTGGAATGGTCACCGTCCCGGAAGAAGTTTCTGAAAAAAAAGGGGCTCTTTCGGAATTAGATCTCAAAACCATAAAACGCCATCCTGTGACGGGTTACCAAATTCTCACCCAACGTTTGAAATTAAAAAATTCCCTCGCGATTGTTGCCCTCCAACACCATGAAGCAGTCGATGGTTCTGGATACCCGCAAAGAATTTTGGCCAACCAAATCGAAGAACTCACGAAAGTTTTTATGATCGCCGATCAATTTGCAGCCATGATCCACCCAAGACCGTACAGACAAGCCATCCTTCCTTATGAAGCCATGAAGATCATGATCAGTGAAAACGTGAACCGTTTTGATTTAAAAATGGTTCGGCTCTTTTTAAATAAACTTTCTATGTTTCCCGTGGGGTCCGGAGTCATTCTTTCTGACCTAAGAATGGGTATGGTCATTGAATCTAATAAAGACAAACCCCTTCGTCCCGTCATTCGTGTCACAAAAGATCCAGAAGGCAAACGCCTCAAACATTTGGAATTTGTGGATCTCATGAAAGACCTAAATCTTTATATCCAACAAGCCATTCCCTTCTCTCAGATTTATTAAAAATCCTTACCATTTGGTAAATCTGGGTTTTGTACCTTCTGATGTGGAATAAAATAGAACGGGGTAGGCAAGGCGAGGCCCTTGCTCGGGATTATTTGGAGGCGAATGGACATTTGATCCTTTTCCAAAATTATAGAAAGGCAATTGGCGAATTAGACATAATTAGTTTTTGGAACGACTGTCTACATTGTTCGGAAGTGAAGTTTTGGAGGGAAAGTAGCGGATTTCATCCCCTGGAATGTTTTCATGAGACAAAACGTAAGAAAATGCGGAAGGTATATTTCTATTTTCTAAAAGAGTTCCCTGCCTTCTTCCACCTAACACCTTCGTTTAATTTGATCCATATCACAGAAAAAAAGGAAGTTCATTTTTATTCATCAATCTTCTAAATAACTTCATCAAGGGATTTTTGTACTGGGCCGATTGTTCATGTATCCCACAAGGGAAAACGCTCTCAAGGATGAGAGTTTGATTGTTACAAGGAAGTAACCACATGAAACAATTTAGTATTTTTGGGAATTTAGCAGAAACCGACGAATTTGGACCAGATCCGGTTTTACTCCGGAAAAGGGGAATGGCTGCTACCATTCAGAAGAAATTCGAAAATTACAAGAAAAAGATAGATGATCCAGCTTATATGGATTATGCGATCAATAAAATTGCGATGGAAATTTCGCACTTTATTTCAAAGTAATTTATCCTAAACTATAAATCCACTGGTATCCAATACAATACTGAACTGCCTCCCAGATGTGTACTTCCTTTGTTCGGGAGGACAGGTTCCAATCAGCAACAGTCCTTGAAAGAGAGATGATTTGTTTTTTCTTTCGTAAGGACAGTTGTTTGGTTTGAGGATCTATGTCTAAAATCTTTTGAATTTTATTTTCTTCATCTTTGGGAATGATCCTTGTCTTTCGAAATTCATATCGCTCTAAAATGATTTTTCTCATTTTTAATTCATCCAGTTTGATGCATCTTTCGTTATTAGTTTCAAATAATGTTTGAAATATAGTGATTCTATCTAAAAAAGCCCCGCTAATTTTTTGCAAATACAGGCGAATCTTTTGTAAAGAACAGTGACAAGTTTCAGCGCCGTGATAGTTCCCGCAAGGACAAGGGTTTGCTGATAACATTAAAGTAAATTCTGTTTTTAGTTTTGTTTTTTCGTTCATCCGAACAATTTCTAAAAAGGAATCTTCCATGGGCATTCGTAAACATTCTAGAATTCGATCTTTAAATTCCAAGGCTTCATCTAAATACAATATCCCACCATAAGCTTTCGAAATTTCTCCTGGTTGGAAGGGGAGTCCACCTCCCACAAGACCCACCTCTGTTGCAGAATGGTGGGGAGAACGAAAGGGACGTTTTGTTGATGGGACTTCAAATTCACCCCCTGAAGTCCAAATTCCCTGATCTTCATGGTCTCTGAATTCCTTGGGAGGAAGTAAAGATGCAAGCATTCTATGTAACATAGTTTTTCCAGATCCTGGACTTCCCAGCAATAGACTATGGTGGCTTCCCAGTAGAGAATAGAGTAATCCCTGAAAAACTTTCATTTGGTAGGGATCTAAATACACCACATCCCAAACCGGAGAGGTTTTTGATGGATAGACCACCTCTCTTGTGCTAGGTGGATCTTTAGACAGGTTTTTTAAATCTTCTAGATGGTTTAGGAACTGGTACCTTCCTTTGGGGAGTGATTCTTTTTCTAAAGAAGAGGGGAGGAGAAAAGATTGGTCGGAGGATTCTGGAGTTTGCCAAAGGTAAGGTAAAAGTTCCTGTCCGCCTAAAATTCTTCCATCCAATCCAAGGCCTCCCAAATACCGGATGGGGTAAGTGGGAGAGGGGATCTGATCTGTTGCGAGGAGGATTCCTGCAGCCATTGCTAAATCTAAAGAGACCATCCGTTTGGGAACATGGGCTGGTTTTAAATTGATGATGATGGTTTCGAGTGGGAACTGGTACCCAGAGGCCTCTAGAGCCAAACGGATGCGGTCTTTCGCCTCTTTTGTGGAGACGGAAGCACAACCCAAAATTTGGAATCCAGGAAGACCCTTTCGAATCCCCACCTCTACTTGGATTTCTTTGGTTCCATTCCATTCGTATAACAAACTTCCAACTTCTGCTCGTTTGGGGATCACAAGAACTTTAGGTCTATGAAACTCTCTTTTGGGCCAAAAAATAAAAAAGGCTTTTCATAAATGAGGCATCATGGTGACTTTTCCTCAGAGTTTGCTTTGGATTGTAGTATCATTCGTGTAATTCCCCTCGTTCTTCTCCTTGCGTTCAGTCAATGTTCCCAACGGTTGATCAAAAAAGAAAAATTAAGGGAAATCAATGAATACTATGATGGAAAGACATATTCCTTACAAGAGGAGATCAAATTCTCTCAGACAGAAGTTTGGAAGAAGGGGACTCTTGTTAAGATTTATATCGAATCCACACCTTCTCTATTGAAATTAAAGGTTTATCCCATTGCAGAATCCAGAGAGTCTTCTGTGGGAAAATTGGCAGCCTATATCATCAATGATGATGTGAAAAAGAAGCAGTATGACTTGGAAGATGTCGAAGAGTGGGTCGGTAAAAAGTTCACTCTGGTAGAATCCAATGTTAAAAAAAAGAAATAAAGGTTTGGGTTTTCATATTGTTGCCAGTCATTCGTTTTCATTCTTTCTTTGTTTCTAGTTCAAGATTCTTGCCCCAGGTTCCCGATATTTTATTTGTGAAGATCCTTCGGTTGGCTACAATTTCTCTTTTGGTTCTTTCGGGAACAGGGCTCCTTGCCAACCCATTTCAAAAAATTCATTCTGAGATCAATGAGTCACTTCCGGGTGGTGAACCAGGAATGTTTCGTCTCTTCGGGTCGCAATCGCAAGAATCAGAAATCCATAAACTTTTTTCTGTGGGTGTCAATGCCTCTGGTGAAGACGAAGAAGTGGAGCTGGCATCTCTAGACCTTCCCAAATACATTGATGTTTCTCCTGTCGTGAGTAATACAGTGGTTCACGAGTCGGGAATTGTTTTAAAAAAATATACAGTCCAAAAAAAGGACAATCTCTCAAAGATTGCTCGTTCTTTTTCAATCGAGCTTGCAAAACTCAAAAAACACAACGGGCTTAACTCAGACCAATTAAAAATTGGCCAAGTTTTGGAAGTTCCTGTCCAAGTGAAGAATGCTTCTTCCTCCCGAGTGGTTCTAAAAAAAATCTTCATCCTACCTGTTCCCCAAAGCCGAGTCACCTCGCGTTATGGAAGAAGAGTGGATCCCTTTAATAAATACAACCGTGTCTATCATACCGGTCTCGACCTTGCGGCCAAAGTAGGAGCTCCCGTTCTATCTTCTGCCGATGGTGAAGTGGTTTTTACTGGTCGGAATGGTGGGTATGGAAATTCAGTCACTATCCAACATAAAAACGGTTATAAAACAGTTTACGCCCATTGTTCACAGATTTTAGTTGAGGTTGGGGAAACGGTGAAGATGGGTCGTGTGGTTGCCCTTGTCGGAAGGACGGGAACAGCAACAGGAGCACATCTGCATTTTGAAGTGTTTCGAAACGGGAAGATTATGAATCCTGAATCGGCATTGAGCATCACGGAAAAACAAGTCACTCGACTTCCCAAATCTGAAGTAGCCGGAATGTAATCGGAGTTTATCTCCGGTTTGTGGGGAGCATGAATTTAATCCTTCAAAGAATCCAGTCGAGTCAGTTTTTGACATTGATTCCGGCGGTTTTACTCTTTTCTTTTTCTCTTGCTTATCTCTTGAAACTTGTCCTCCTCCTTTTGTTTTCTACAGAAACGGGGATCAGTGTCTCAGGAAACGTTCGTCCCAAACAAATGCGCCAAGAAGTGGTTTTGGCCGTGAGCACATACGAAGATGTGGTTACGGGAAATCTCATCCGTGGTCAAGTTTATGACCCGAATGATGCCACCAAACGTGGGGCAGATGGGGCACCTCTCGATCCTGAAATTGCTCAAGACAATGGAGACGACGACCAAATGCTTGTCACCGGGACACTTTCTGGTCACTGGTCTTTTGCTCGGGTTACCATCCGGGAAAAACAAAACAATGATTCTGAAGAATACGGAACTGGTGAAATGGTGGGTGGTTACAAAGTCCAAACCATCGAACAACATTATGTGGTCTTAAAAAAAGGGGGCCTTAGTCTCCGAGTGAATATTGGAGAAACACCAGCCCAAGCAAAGGAAAGGATCCGTCCTAAGGATGCTGCGGGGGTCCCTAGTCTTGGACCTTCTAGCCAAACGGTGCAAAAAGTTCTTTCCCGTGAGGACGTAAATCGCAAATTGAAAGACCCGAATACTATCTATAAAAATGCAAGGTTTGGTCCTCATTTGGTAGACGGAAAGATCGAGGGTTACAAGATCTATCAGGTGGCAAAAGACCATGTGTTTTATTCCCTTGGTGCTCGTGGTGGAGATATCATCAAACGAGTTAATGGAATGCCACTCAATGAAACAGAGAAAATGTTGGAAATTTGGGGTTCGATCAAACAAGCTCCGAAAATTACAGTGGATTTAGAGAGACAAGGCAAAATAATCACATATGAATTTATCATTCGGAATTAAAATGAGAAATCGTCTTCCTTTAGTAGTAATCAGTATTTGCCTTTATTTATTAGTCACTCCTAGTTTTTCCCAAGAGAAGGGAAAACCGAAGGCGAAATCATCTCCAGAACCTGCTAGTTTTACTGCTGATTGGAGAGATACAGAACTCAAAGATTTCCTTATGGGAATGAGTGCCATCATCAAACGAAATATCCTCATCGATGATGCTGTAAAAGGAAAAAAAATCACTATCATCTCTCAGAAACGTGTGAAGATAGAAGATGCTTACGGATTTATGAAATCCGTTTTAGAAACCCAAGGATTTGGTCTCATCGAAGAAAACGATTTGATCAAAGTCGTAAAAATAAAAGACGCACTTGCCAAATCACCGATTGTTCGAATTGGAAAAGATCCGGTTTCTGAATCTGAAGTTTCTCTGAATAAAACCATCACTCAAATTGTTCCTTTAGAATTTTCTAATGCTGTGGAACTCGAACCGATTCTCAAGAGGGTAACCTCTCCTGATACAGACATCATCATTCCTAAAAATCAAAACACATTGATTTTTTCTGGATCTACAGCCGATATCAATAAACTACTAAAGTTAGTTGATAATTTAGATGTTCGAGCAGATGGCCCAGGATCTATTTCTTCTGCCGGCGATATTCATATTTATACATTAGAGTATAATGAAGCTGAAAAACTGGCTGCAGTTCTCGTGAAATTAGATATGCCTGATATGCCAACGGCACCGACCCAAGGTCCGCCGGGAGAACCTGGTCCTGATGGAAAACCGGCAGCACCACCACAGCCTGTGGCCCAACAACAACCAAAGGTTCCAGGCAAACAAGATAAAATCAAAGCTGTTGCTCATAAAGAATCTAACTCACTGATTGTAACTGCGACTCCTCAAGAATGGGAAGAAATTAAAAAAATCATCAAAATTTTAGATACTCCCAGAAAACAAGTGTTACTTGAAGTGCTTATTGTGGAACTTACTTCTACAGATTTAAATGATTTTGGAATTGATTGGCGATACCAAGAGTTGGCTTATGGACAATTTAACACTGGTCTTGCGGCTACCGGTGGGGTAATTGACAAAAACGGTCGTCCTACAAACGTAAACACACTCTCTGGTTTTTCCCTTGGATTCATTCGTCGTGGGGGACAACAAATCATTGGTATTTTGAATGCAAACTCTACCAATGAAAATTTTAATGTATTGTCCGCTCCGCAGATCCTCACTTTGGACAACCAAGAAGCAGAAATCAATGTGGGTCAGGATGTTCCGGTTAGAACCCAAAACCGTAACGCGGGAACGGGTGGGGACAATGCTGTCACTGTTGCTAACTTTGAATACCGTCCAACAGGGATTAAGTTAAAATTTACTCCCCATATCAACAAAAATAATCGTATCACTCTCGATCTTTACCAAGAGATAAAAAACGTAGCGGGAATTTCTTCGGAAGCCACGGGGGGAAACCCAACCTTCAACAAACGGGATATCAAAACCACCATTGTTGTGGATAATATCCAGACGATCGTGATTGGAGGATTACTCTCCAACGACAAACAAAAGAAGGTTCAAAAGATTCCGATCCTGGGTGAAGTCCCCTTACTTGGAACTCTCTTTCGACGAACTACCAATCAAAACCGTAAAACCAACTTAATGGTGTTTTTAACACCGCATATTCTGGACGATCGAGACAAATCCGATCGGATCACCATCCAAAAGAAAAATGAACAAGAAAGGATGGTCGACGAACGAGAAAAGAAATTACGATGAGAAAGAGTTTAGGTCAAATTCTACTAGAAGATGGGATCCTGACAGTAAAGGATCTAGAAGATATTTCCAAACAACAGGAAAAAACCAATCTTCCGATCACTCATATCATCCAAAAAAAAGGTCTCGCTTCTGAATCCGATATTTTAAAGGCATTAGCAAAACTCCATCGTATGGAGTTTATCGATAAACTTGAGTTCGCCGCTAATGACGAAGTTTTTGGAAAGATTCCCTTAAAGCTTGTCCAAAGGTCTAAAATTGTTCCTGTATCTGTAAAAGGTAAAAAAGTAGTCGTTGCTACTTCTGACCCTACAGACCTCCATCCTATGGATGATATGCGATCCTTCTTAAAAGGATACGAAATTCAGTTCGTTCTGGCCACAGAAAACGAAATCATGAGAATCATCCATTCTCAGTTCGACAAAACTACTGCCGAAGCCAAAGAGATGATGGATGAGATGGATGGTAGTTTCGGCGATCTCTCCGATGCTTTCGAATCGGATGCTTTGGATCTATCCAATGAAGCTCCTATCATCAAGATGGTAAACGTCATTTTATCGCAGGCTGTTTCCGAAAGAGCTTCCGATATCCACGTGGAACCCTTTGAAAAATCAGTAGTGGTGCGTTACCGGGTGGATGGGGTTTTGCAAAAAGTATTAAGCCCTCCTAAATCGTATCTAGCGGGAATTTCGACTCGTATCAAAATCATGTCGAATTTGAACATTGCGGAAAACCGTTTGCCGCAAGATGGAAGGATTAAACTTCGGTTAGCTGGGAAAGATGTGGACGTTCGGGTATCGATCATTCCTTGTCAATTTGGGGAACGGATCGTAATGCGTATCCTAAACAAAACAGACCAAAAGTATTCCATCGAAACCATGGGATTTAATAAAGAGATCTTAGGTGACTTTAAAAATTTAATTTATAAACCCTATGGAATTATTTTAGTCACAGGTCCCACGGGATCTGGTAAATCAACGACGCTTTATTCTGCACTTTCCGAAATCAATACAGAAGAACGAAACATCATCACTTGCGAAGATCCAGTGGAATACCAAATGGATGGAATTTCGCAAATGCAAATGAATGAAAAAATCGGCCTAACGTTTGCGGCGGGTTTACGTTCCATCCTTCGTCAAGATCCGGATGTGGTGATGGTGGGGGAGATCCGTGATGAGGAAACAGCAAGGATTGCGATCCAAGCCTCCCTTACGGGTCACTTAGTGTTTTCGACTCTGCATACGAATGATGCCTCTTCTGCTGTGACAAGGCTTGTGGATATGGGAATCGAACCTTATCTCATCACAAGTTCTGTACTTGGATTTATGGCACAAAGGCTTGTCCGTGTGATTTGTAAGGATTGTAAAACTTCTTATAAACCTACGGATAAAGATTTGGCGGGCCTCGGAATCCAAAGAAAAGAATTAAAAAATGGAGTTTTGTATCGTGGGAAAGGTTGTTCTTCCTGTCTAAATTCTGGATATAAAGGTCGTACTGGTTTGTATGAACTTCTCACCATGAATGATGAAATCAAACGTGCCATTTTACAAGGTGCTGATGCCAATAGGATCAAAGAACTTGCTGTGAAAAACGGACTTTCGACTCTCCAAGATTACGGCAAATACAAGGTGATTGAAGGTGTGACAACTCCAGAAGAAGTCCTTCGGGTATCGTAGTTATGCCACTCTATACGTACGTTGCATTCAACCGAAAGGGCAAAGAGGAAAAAAACATCATTGATGCCCCAAATCTTCAGGCGGCACGTAACAAATTAAAGGCGAAGGGTCTTTATGTTCGGTCGATCCATGAAGACCGTGAAAAAGAAGAGAGAGAACTTTTTCCTTTTTTATCTAAGTTATTATATAGAATTCCCAGAAAAGAAGTAGGTTTATTTTGTAAACAACTAGGAACACTTCTTGGTGCCGGAATTCCCCTTGATAAATGTTTACTTTCTATCATTGATCAGGTAGAGAATATTTACTTTAAAAAAGTTTTGATTGAGATGCGGGCAGACATTACGGAGGGGATGAGCCTTTCCGAGTCCATGAAAAAACACAAAACCGTTTTTCCTGATCAGTATCCAAGTTTGATTTCTGTGGGCGAGTCTACAGGCAATTACGAAAACACCTTACACCGTTTGGCGGAGCTTGAGGAAAAGTCTTCTGAATTAAAATCTAAAGTGCAAGTAGCGATGATTTATCCCATGATTATGGGGTTACTTTCCCTTGGGGTGTCCATATTTTTACTTGTTGTGGTGATTCCTCAAATTGAACAGTTGTTTGCTTCCTTTGATGCCAAACTTCCACTCCTGACCAGAAGTGTGATTTTTTTATCGTATGTTCTGACAAACTATTGGTTTTTTATTTTAGGAGCCATTGCTGGTGGGTTTCTTGGATTTTTAAAATGGAAAAGTTCTGGGGAAGGGAAAAAAACTTGGGATAAGTTTCTCTTGCGATTGCCAGTCATCGGCACCTTACTTCGTAAGATTTTGGTTTCTAATTTTGCTAGAAATTTATCAATCCTACTTTTGAACCGGGTTCCACTCATAGTTTCTTTGAATATTGTTTCGGATGTTGTGGGTCATACCGTTTTTAAGGAAGAAATTGAAGCAGCCATAGTCAAAATCAAAGAAGGGGGAAAACTTTCTGATTCCTTACAAGGATCACAAGTTCTTCCTCAGATGGTTCTTGGGATGCTCAGTGCGGGAGAAGCCTCTGATAAAGTCCCCGAAATGATGAATAAACTCTCGGAAATCTATGAATCCGAGGTGGACACAGCAATAAAATCTTTGACCCAATCATTAGAACCAATGATGATCATTGTAATGGGTGGAATTATTTTTACGATTATGGCGGCAATTATGACGCCAATGTACAAACTAACGCAAGAAATCCAGGGGATGTAGAGTATATGAAAACTAAAGGGAAACAAAGAAAGATTCGTGAGGGACTTACCCTAATTGAGATTACCGTGGTAATGCTTATTTTAGGTTCACTCATGGCAATTCTTTACTCCAGTATCGGAAACCGGGGTGAAGGTGAAAAAAAACTGAAGCTAAAAAATGATAGCGCAGTTCTCAAAACAGCACTCGAACGTTATTTAGAAGTTTATGATAAATACCCTTCTGAAGAACAAGGTTTACAGGCGTTAATCGAAAAACCAGACGATGATAAAATTGGTGACGACTATGAACCGATAGTTCGCGAAAAAGCTGTTTTAAAAGATCCTTGGAAAACACCATATGTGTTAAAGTTTGAAGGATCTGTTCCTCAAATTCTTACCTTAGGTGAAGATAAAAAAGAAGGTGGAGAAGGAAAAAATAAAGATTTTAATATTCTTTCCCCGGATGATTACCCGGCCGCGTTCCGATAAAAAACCGGGTTTGAAAACCAAGCGGAGGTTACGCGACGGTCTCACTTTGATTGAGATCGCCGTAGTGATTTCCATTCTGGGTTTGATCATGGTGATTGTTGGAGGAACTCTCCGTAACCTCATCATTCCATCCACTGAAGACATCGCTGTTAAGTTACAGGAATCTTTTAAATTCGGATACAACAAAGCCCAACTCACCAACCAAGCTGTTCTTTTTCAGTATGATTTCGAAAAAAGGGAATATGAGTTTTTTCTCCTAAAAAGAGAAGAAGGTGGGCTGGAAGAAGAGGCAATTTTAAAGAAAGTGACTCTTCCATTTTATTCAAAAATTGTCAGCGTACGAGACTTAGGTGGGAAGCCGAAAACAGAGGGAAAAATTCGAATTGTTTTTACCCCACAAGGGACCACAACAGATTTATTGTTATACGTTGGCTCTGATACGGAAATCAAACGAACGATTCAAATTTACCGTTATGGTGGGAAGGTAAAAATTCATAAAACAGAATACTTCCCTGAACCAGAAACAGGTCCTATCCAAAAAGTATCTTATGGACTAGATGAAAGGGATGAACAGGTGGATTCCAATGCAAAAACCCAACCTAAGTAATCACCTGCGCAAGGCCTTCACTCTTTTTGAAGTTACGATCGCCATGGCTATGGCTGCGATGGTGATGACTTATACTTATTCACTCATTGCCGAAGGAATTTCTTATCAGAAAAAAGCGGTATTACTTGCGAATGCAGTGCATTTAGCAAAAATCAAAATGGCACAAGTGGACTCATCCACCACCATGCAAACAGATACTTCACGCGGATCCATTGATGCCTTTCCTGGATACACCTTCGAAACAGAAATCAAAGAAGAAGAAATGGATTTACTCAAACTTGCCGGTGGGCCCAATGCGGAAGCCCTTCGTAATAAAGCACCAAAAGATATGTTAGGTGACAAGGATGTGGGTTTTAGTGATCTTATGAAGAAAAGGGGTCAGAAAAAAAGTTTTGAAACTGGAGGGGTTTTAAAGGTTTTCAGAGTGAAGGTTTCTATTTTTTATATGGATGGAAACAAAAAAGAAACTTATAGTGTAGAAACATTTAGGAGCACAAAATACTGATGTTTTCCAGGCGACGGAATCGACAAGGATTTACCTTGGTGGAAATTTCCATCGTCGTGATGATTATGGCAGTGATCTTCACAGGGATCTTTTCTGTATTTTATACTGCAAATAAAATTTCTAAAAAGGGCGCTTCAAATAAAGGTGCAAACAGAAAAGATATACTTTATGCGATGGAAAACATCAGAGGAACGCTCACTCGGACATACTATATCGATAACCAAAAACGAATTTTATTTGTTGGTAAACAAGAAGGTGTGACTGGCGGACGAAATGACCGGATTGTGTTTGCTACGTCCAATCCCAATTCAGAAGAAGAGGGACAGGCTTCTGTAAGAGAAGTTTCTTTTTATTTACGAAAAATGCCAAATCCAAAAATGGAAGGATTGTCTTATCTCATTCGCAGAGAAGATGAAATGATTGATAACTTTCCCACTCAAGGCGGCGTCGAACATATATTACTTGAAAATGTAAAAAGTTTTCAAATGAAATTTTCAGAACGTGGTGATAAATGGGTTGATGATTGGAATTCCCGAACTGCCAAAAAAATTCCAAGACTCATTCGATTTGAAATTATATCACTTGTGGGGAATGCATTTGTTAAATATGAATCGCTTGCGCATCCTGTTATCCTCTTCAAATAAAAAAACAAAGAAGGGGTTTATGGTCTATCTCCTTGTGATGGCCATTGGTACTGCTTCTATGTTCACTGCATCTAAATTCTTTGAGGATGCGGCGACGGAGTATCGTGTGGCCCGGTCTCAGGCAGACGGGTTTAGAGCTCATATGCTCGCCAAAGCGGGGTTTATGGGAGCAGTGGGAGCACTCAAAAAAATTCCGGAAGAAGTTTTGTACCAATCAGGTCTTGCAATGGATCCCCCTCCGATCCCTCTTGGGGGTGGAGTCATTTATTATACAATGAGTCCTGAAGACGGAAAAATCAATATCAACTCACTGATAAAAATTTACGACGACCAACCCAATCAAAGAACCATCGAAATGGTGACCCGGCTTTTTTACCAATTTGGGTTAAAACGAGAAATGATTTCACCCATTTTGGACTGGATTGATGAAAACCACCAAGAAACGGGGGGTGGCGCCGAACAGTACTACTACAATAGGCTCACTCCGCCAAGAAAAATCAAAAATGCCCCATTTTATTCCCTTTCTGAGTTACTGAATGTTAAAGGATTTGATCGGTCTGTGGTGTATGAAAGCTTAAAACCCAAAGACTATGACAAAAATAATTCCAAGGACTTTATGACGGAGGAGGAAAGAGCCCTTCGTTCCGATAAAGATTATGTGCTCTCCAATAATGTGACCGCTTATTTGCCTGCGGGTGATTCTTATGATGATCGGATCAATATCAATACGGCACCGTATTTTGTCCTTATCTCCCTTTCTGACTTTATGACCAAACAAGCCGCCATGAAAATTTTGAAACTCAAGTTGCAGAAAGGAGGCTATATTAAAGAATTGAAAGATCTGGAGACCGAACCAGAATTCCAAGTGAAAACAACGGGGGAGCTCACTCTGTATAAAGAACTTGCGGGTGAGGGAACGGACGTCTCGGGTGGGCGAATCAAAACCAAAGGCGAAGTTTATAAAATCACAGGGGTTGGGATTATAAAGGATAAAGTGGTTCGAAAGGTGTCTGGTCTTTTTGACCTTACCAACAACCAAATGTTATACTATACTGAAGATTAATTATGTTATCATTTGACCAATACCTAGCAATCGATTACGGTTCAACATTTCTAAAAGGAGTCCTTTTTAAAAAGGTGCTTGGGAAAGTTGTGATCCTTCGGACAGAAAGCCTTCCTGTTGTGGAACTGGATGAATCGGAAGGAGATCCCTTCGAATACAATATCATCCGTTTCATTCAAAGTTTTTTCCCTGAAGAAAACAGGTTTCTATTAAACTTAGGGATTCATAATCTTTTTGTTCGTGACCTAACAGTTCCTCTCGTTTCGGAAAAAGCGATCCAGGAAGTTCTACCCTTTGAAGTGGAAAATCTGGTTCCTTACCCCATGGAGGAATTAGAAGTCATCGGAAAAACTTGGAGATCCAATAAAGAAAACTCCGAAGTGATTTCCTTTAATGTCCACCATTCCGAACTTCTCAGAGCTTTAAAACCGTTTGCGAAAGGTGACCTTTCCTTATCTTGTTTGTCTCTGGATTCTTTTGCTCTTTCCTCTTTAGTCACAAAAAACTATCCATTGCTTGTGACTGACCAAACCATCTTGCAACTAGATCTGGGTGGTCGTTATAGCATATTAAATGTTCTTTTTGAAGGAAAACTTCGTCATACTCGCCAAATTTATATTGGTGGTGAAGATGTAAGTCTGGAAATTTCTAACTTACTTAAAATAGAATTAGAAGACGCTCGGGTTTTAAAGGAATCACTTCCAGTGGGATTTCTTTTTGATAATATCGAAAAATCGGAAGAAACAAGTTTTCTCTCAAAATTTCATATTAACGGAACTCAATGGAAGTCTCTTCGTAAATTCATTTTGGCAAAACTAGACCAACTCATCCATGAAGTAGAAAATAGTATCTTCTCACTTCCTGAAACAGAAAGGCCGAGCCTAATTCTTTTGTCCGGGGGGGCGAGTTTATACCCAGGGCTTACCGCTTATTTAGAGGAAAAACTAGGAATCAAAACAGGGCGGTATGAATTTTTAGGGATAGCCGATCCAAGTTTTGTGACAGCAGTTGCTACAGGAACTCATTTTGAATCGCGTAATCGTGTGAACTTCCTGGAAACGGGGTTTGCTAAAAGAATTCATACCAATCGGTTTAAATTAGCTGCCTTTAAACCCCATTTAATTTTGGTTAGTATCTCTTTGGTGCTTTTGTTTGGGGTATTTGTGATTGGAATTATTTTAGATAAACGTAAAATATCTGCAAACAAACGAGTGTTAATTGAGAAGTATAAAAATGGCATTGGTGGCGAACTTGGGGAAGAAGAAGACCCACTTGCAGAAGCCAGTAAAAAACTAAAAGCAGAACGAAAGAAAACAGAAATTTACCGTCTTTTCCTTTCCCAAGAAAGTGTTTTGGATGTTCTCAATGAAGCCACAGAACAGTTTCCTTCTCCAGAGGTTTTACCTTTTATTTTAGATCAGTTTAATTTTGAAGAAAAGGAAATCCAAATTTATGGAAGGGTCAATGAATTTGGGGAGATTGGAACCATTCAATCTGCTTTAGAAAAATCTGAAAAATTTACCAACATTCAAATTCAAAACAAAAGACTGATTACGGGTGTAAATAAATTTAAAGTCAGTTTTAAAATCAAAATGGATATTGTGACTCCGAAGGATGAACCATAATGTTTGATCGGCTCAATGATAGAGAACGCCTTTTAGTTACTGGCCTCATTAGTTTCGTGGCTCTCCTTGGAATTTATACAGTCATCACTCTTTTTTCTGATTTAAGAAATAGTCTTACCGAAGAAATTTTTGAAACTAGATCACAAGCAAGTGAACTCGACCGAGTGATCCGAGAGTACAATTATCTACGTGGATTACAGTCTGGTGGAAGTGAAGAAGATGTTAGTGTTATGTATTCGAAACTGGATCAAATTCTGGTTCGTTACAATCTCAAAGACAAAGTCCAAACCATGAAGGACACAAGTAACGTCATCCAAAAGGATTATAATAAAATTACGATTGATGTTTCCTTTCGTTCAGTTCTTTTACAAGATATCATTAAACTAGTTTACGATATCGAAAAAAACAAACAAATCCAAGCCAAAGTGGACTTACTTAGTTTTCGAAAACCATTTGCTGAAAAAGAAATCTACGATGTGAACTTAAAAGTTTCATCCTACAGTCGTTTGTCGAAAGGGAAATAAAATGCCAAAAGAAAATGAATTGGAAGAAGATTTTTTGACGGAAGAAGACCAAGAGATTCAAGAAAGTCTTTTGGAGGATGATGGGGAGTTGTTTGACGAGGATGGAGATGAAGAACATTCAAAAGTAAGTCGCAAACAAGTTTTTACCCTCGTGGCCATTGCCGTTGTTTCTTTTTTTATTTTTACTCTTTTTATATTTCCACTCAATGAAATTGTTCGATCCATCCTAATCAAAACTGGGAAAGAAACCGGGATCTTTATGGATGCTAAAGAAATCCATTTTCCTATGATGGGAAGGAAGTCCTTTGATAGTTTTGTTGCGAGTTTTCCAACGGGAACTTCCATTAAAGCAGAAGAAGTTAGTTTGGGTATTTCACTTTTGGGACTCCTTCAATCGAGACTAGACGGAGATGCCAATATTGGGTATTTTAATTTTGAGGGAAGTGAGTGGGTTTTTAGTGCACAAACCTTGGACCTTCCGCTTCGCATTGCTCCTCTTGATGATAAAATTACCAAGTGGAATGGAGAAGGGGAGATTGACCTTTCTGGTGGTAAAATCAAAGAATCTGCAGAGATTCCCTTTCTCGGAAGTTTGAAAGGAACTGACATTCGCAAGGCAAATCTTGTTTTTAAAATTCGTTCTGGAAAGTTACTCGTGGAAAGAGGTAGCTTAGAATCTTCTCTAGCAAAATTCCAATTCCAAGGTGTGGTTCGTCTTTCGGATACCTTGTCTTTTTCACAATTGGATTTAAAAGTATGTTTTACTCTTACGGAAAAGTTTGCCCAAGAGCGCCAAGATCTAGTCGGTATGGTTGCACTTCTTCCCCAAGAAGGAGGGAAAACTTGTATCCCGATTCGTGGAACCTTTTCTTCTCCTAAAGTGGATCTCCCCAACTTGAATCAGTTAGGTGGTAGTGCACCCAAAGCAGAAGAAACTTCGATTGAACCAGCGCCGGTTCCATAATTTCAGCTAATTCAATAAAAATTTAAAATACAAAACCGAAGGTCTATTTGGGATTCCCATATTTCTTTTATTTGTTTTTTTAGAGTCACCATATAAAGAAAAAGACCCGAAGAACTTCGGGCCTTTTTTAGAAATCAAATGAATCCCGTCATTGGATACAACGGGATTTGTAAAAAGTTGGTTTTTGTTTTACGAACAACCAGTAGTGGAACCGCAAGAGATACACTTGAGGCAAGCTCCGTTACGAACCATTTGGAAGGAACCGCATTCTGTACAGGAATCTCCTGTATAACCTTTGGTTCTGGCTTCCGCTATGATTTTCAGAGTTGCTGCTGCTGATTGAGCTGCTGTTGGTTGGGTTGATCCACCTGCAACGGCAACTGCTTCTGGTTTCTCTTCCAAAACAGACTTCATCGAAATAGGAGCCACTTGTATCGGAACACGAAGTCCGCTACTTTCCTGCTTTCCCCCGAGATCCTTTGTTGCTGGTTCTGCCTTTCTTCCTACTTCATCTGTTCTCAAATCTTCTGGAGATACTTGTGCCAAGTCGTATCTTCCCAGGTAAGTGATGGCAAGTTCTCTAAAGATGTAATCGATCACAGAGGTTGACATCTTAATATGAGGGTTGCCAGAAACCATACCGTTTGGTTCGAATTTGAAGAAAGTGAATGCTTCTACAAATTCTTCTAACGGAACTCCATGTTGAAGACCAAGAGAAACCGCAATCGCAAATGCATTCATTAAAGAACGGAAAGCCGCTCCTTCTTTATGCATATCGATAAAGATTTCACCGAGTTGGCCATCTTCGTATTCTCCTGTGCGAAGATATACTTTGTGACCACCTACCATTGCTTTTTGTGTATAACCTGCACGGCGGTGTGGGAGTTTTCTCCTTTCCGCAATGTATTTATACACTAGTTTCTCTGCAACTTCCGTTACCGTTTTCGGAGCAGCGGAAGTTTGGAGTTCTTCCTCTTCTTCTCCCACAGCACTTAACAACTGGAATACGGAGTTAAGTGGTTGTGAAAGTTTTGATCCGTCACGGTAAAGTGCGTTTGCTTTGATCATCACTTTCCAGGACATGAGGTATGCATTTTTTACATCCTCGATGGTTGCCTCCTCAGGAAGGTTGATCGTTTTGGAGATCGCACCCGAAATGAATGGTTGAGCCGCAGCCATAATTCGGATATGTGATTGATAAGATAAGAAACGTTTTCCATATTTCCCACATTTGTTAGCACAATCAAAAACTGCTAAGTCCTTCTCTTTGATGAAAGGTGCATTTTCGATGGTCATCGTTCCACAAACATAATCATTTGCCTGGGTGATTTCTTCTGCAGAAAATCCGAGTGTCTCCAAAAGGTTAAAACCCATGGAATTATATACGTTTGGATCAATTCCCAATGTTTTAGAAAGGAAATCTTCGCCTAATGTGAATTTGTTGAATGCAAATTGAATATCGAAAACAAACGGAAGTTGTTTTTCGAGTTTTTCCAATACGTCTTCTGTAAAACCTTTTTCTTTCAAACGAGCCGTGTTCACACCAGGAGCTCCGTTGAAAGTAGCATGGCCTTTACAGTAGTTCACAATGGCATCTTGTTCCGCTTGGCTGTACCCGAGTTTTTTAAGTGCCGCTGGAACCGATTGGTTGATGATTTTGAAATAACCACCACCAGCCAATTTTTTGTATTTCACAAGAGCAAAGTCTGGTTCAATTCCGGTGGTATCACAGTCCATCACAAGTCCGATTGTTCCTGTTGGTGCAATCACTGTTACTTGTGCGTTGCGATATCCATACAATTCACCAAGCTCTAATGCTCTGTCAGAATCTTCTTTTGCCGCTTCTAGTAGGTAAGAAGGGAGAAACGATGGATTGATTCCCACTGGAGTGATGGTAAGACCTTCGTATTCTTCTTTCGGTGCGTTGTAAGCGGCACGTCTATGGTTACGAATCACTCGGAGCATATGCTCTTTGTTTTTTTCGTATCCTGCAAATGGTCCTAGTTCTTTTGCCATCTCTGCAGAAGTTGCGTAAGAACTCATATGCATGATGGAAGAAATGGCTCCCGTCACTGCCATGGCTTCTTGTGAGTCATAAGGAATTCCCATGATCATCAGAAGAGAACCAAGGTTCGCATATCCGAGTCCTAAAGTTCTAAACTTGTAGGAAAGTTCTGCAATCTCTCTGGAAGGAAACTGAGCCATCAGCACAGACACTTCTAAAATGATCGTCCAAACTTTGTTTAAGTATCGGTATCCTGCTACGTCAAAGGATCCATCTTCTTTTAAGAATTTAACAAGATTCGCCGAAGCTAAGTTACATGCTGTATTGTCAAGGAACATGTACTCAGAACATGGATTGGACGCATTGATGGCGCCGTCCTCTGGACAAGTATGCCATTCGTTGATGGTGCTGTGATACTGCGTTCCTGGGTCAGCAGAGTTCCATGCAGCATTGGCAATTCTTTCCCAAAGGTCACGAGCCCGTAGCGTTTTGGACGGTTTTGCATCCCGGCCCGCAGCCTTAGCTTTTTCTTTTTCGGTTCTATTATAGAGTTGGAAAGGAAGATCCTTTTCCACAGCTTCCATAAACTCGTTTGTGATTCGAACTGAGTTATTGGAATTTTGTCCAGAAACTGTATTGTATGCTTCGGATTGCCAGTCAGTGGTTAATTCTTCAAAGAGTAGGTCTTTGTAACCTTGTTTGGAAAGGTCAATCACTCGTTTGATATAGTTGTCTGGAACAAATGCCTTTCTTGCTTTTTGGATCGCTTTTTTGAGATCTAAATTGGCAGTTGGGTCGTATGCTCCCTCACCAAGTGTTTGTTTGGCGGAAGTGCAAGCACTCATAATATCATTGAGAAGGCGGTTGTTGAGAATGGATCCCGTAACAAGGGAAGCCACTTTTTTCTCTTCTTGTACTTTCCAATCGATGAATTCTTCAATGTCAGGGTGATCCATATCCAGACAAACCATCTTCGCTGCACGACGAGTGGTTCCTCCTGATTTGATCGCACCAGCAGCTCGGTCCCCGATTTTAAGGAAGGACATAAGCCCAGAGCTTTTACCACCACCAGAAAGAGATTCATTGGCAGCACGTAAGTTAGAAAAGTTAGTTCCTGTTCCTGATCCGTATTTGAAAAGACGAGCTTCACGAACCCAAAGGTCCATGATTCCGCCTTCGTTGACTAAATCATCATCCACAGATTGGATGAAACATGCGTGGGGTTGTGGGTGTTCGTAAGAAGAGGCTGATCGTACGAGTTTCCCTGATTTTGGATCCACATAGTAATGCCCTTGTGACTTTCCATCAATTCCATAAGCCCAGTGAAGACCCGTATTGAACCACTGTGGGGAATTGGGTGCCGCCATTTGGCTTGCGAGCATAAAAATAACTTCTTCATAGAAGACACGAGCACTGTCCTCATCTGTAAAATATCCGTATTTATATCCCCAATAGGTCCAACATCCCGCAAGACGATGGAAAACTTGTTTGGAATCAGATTCTCCTACAAAACGATCTTCTGGATTGAGAGCGGAAAGTTTTTCATCATCGGGAACTGAACGTTGTAACCATTCAGGAATTCCTTTTTCCGAAACTTTCTTTAAATATTTGGGAACACCTTTTCTTCGAAAGTATTTCTGCGCGAGGATATCTGTTGCTACTTGCGACCAAAAATCCGGAACTTCCACTCCGTTGGCTTCAAATACAACGGACCCGTCCGTATTCGTAATTTTAGAATCCTTACGGACCCAAGTTAAATTCGGGTAAAGACCCTTATTCCCTTTGGTAAAATGCCTCTCAATTTTCATGCAGACCCCATCTACAACAACATATACAATTTCTATTTTTTTCCCCTACCAGGAGTGGAGAGGATTATGTCACAATGAAGGTATCTTAAGTTGGAAACATCCATTTTTTAAGCCACGGTTCCCTGATTTATTAGAATTTTTTCAAAATTTCTTTTGAGTCATAATATTTTTTTTCATTGACCTAGCGGCCTTCCTACGTAGCATGGTCACCAGATTCGAGATTCCCCTTTAGCTCAGTCGGTAGAGCAAATGACTGTTAATCATTGGGTCGCTGGTTCGAGCCCAGCAGGGGGAGCCATTCGAATCATCTTAAGAGTTTTACACCCATCGACTCTCCGAAAATCCTAACTGCTTTTTCCATTTTCTCCAACATCTTAGGCTTCCCCCTTAAATCCAAACCAATTCCATCCCTAAAAACGAATTCTATCACTGTTCTTTTCTGTTTTTTTGCTTTTTGGATCAGCTTTCCTTTGCCAATCTTGGGAGAATCTACACCGAAAAACGTGCATTGGGACTCAGAACAGATCGTTTTTGTGACGGCAAATCCAAAGGAAAACTCTGGCCAATTGGATGTTTATACTTTGGAGGATGGGGAATGGGTTACGATTCTAGAAAAAATTCCTGTCAGGTTGGGAAGGAATGGACTTATTTTTCAGGAAAACAAAAGGGAAGGGGATGGAAACACTCCTTCTGGCGTTTTTCCCATCCAAAGAATTTTAGGAAAACAGAAAAGAGAGAAAATTCGTAATTTAGAATACACTCAAATTCGAAAATACCACCATTGGAGTGATCACCCAAATTCCAAAAATTATAACCAACTCATTTCCAAATATGAAAAAGGAGGAGTTCCTCTTTGGGATTCCTATATTTATGATTTATTCATTGTGATTGAGCACAATACCAAACCCCCAGCAGTTCCTGGTTTTGGCAGTATGATCTTTCTTCATGTATGGAATGAGGACAAACCAACTTCAGGTTGTGTAGGAGTTTCTAAAGAAGTTCTGGAGACTTTGGTTTCTGTTTTAGACGGAAGAAAAAATCCGAGTTTTTTCATTCAAATTATAGACTGAAAGCGTATAGGCTCTCGTTCCAGCCACCGATCGGAGTGGAAATCCTTTGCGGATGCAAAGATTGGAACGGAGAGCGGGATCGCAAGTACAGTTTAGGATTTAGATATTCTTTTGAATTTGCGAGGCACATCAAAAAATAAGAAAATGATAATTCGAATATTCTGAAATAAAAAAGCCGGTATAGGGTTATACCGGCAAAATGTTGTATTTGGCTTAAAACTGAAACTAAAATGTTTTTAGGGCAAAGTCCTTGTAGTTGGGTGTTTTCATTTCCTTTTCCCATTGTTTCCAAGTATATGGCCACATTGCCGGATCTCCATCAGGATCTAAATACCAACTTTGGCAACCACCGAGCCATACTGTTTTTCCCATTCCTGCTTTTAGGTAAGCGGCAAATTGTTTTAGAGCTTCTTCTGTTGTTTCGATTTCATCAAATTTTTTCATTCTCCAATCTTGGATGATTTTCATCACATATTTGGTTTGGACTTCACTCATAGCAATTACAGAAAAATTTCCAATAGGAGTGTTGGGTCCAAGCATCAGAACGAAATTGGGAAGGTGAGGGATGAATAGAGACCTGTATGCTTGGACTTTCTTTTTCCAAACTGTATCGATAGAAACTCCATTTTTCCCTGTTAGGTTCATTGGTCTCATAAAATTAAATGGGTTAAATCCTGTTGCTAGGATGAGCACATCTAGTTCATGAAGTTTTCCGTCTTTCGTTACCACTCCCTTATCTGTAATTTTTTCGATTCCCTCTGTAACTAAATCAGCATTGGGTTTTTGGATGGCATCATAGAAAGTGGAGTTCACAATCACTCGTTTGCAACCCACTCTGTAGTTTGGAGTTAGTTTTTTACGAAGGGAAGGATCTTTGATTGATTTTTTAAGATTTTTTTTGCAGAGAAAACTCATCAGCATATGAGGGATTTTTTTACCGATCACTGCTTTGGAAAAAGTTTGTTCTACAGCAAAGGTGTACCATTTATGAAGTCTTTTTAAAATCGTTTTATCTTTTCTCCATCTTTGTTTGTCTTTTTCAGAATAATTTACATCTGGAATTTCAACAATCCATTGTGGGGTTCTTTGGAAAACAGAGACTTTACTACCTTGTTTCATAATTTCAGGAATGACTTGGGCCGCAGTGGAACCAGTTCCGATGATTCCAATTCGTTTTCCTTTTAAGTCTACGGAATGATCCCATTCTGCAGTATGAAAACATTTTCCTTGGAAAGAATCAAGTCCTTGGATATTGGGACGAGCAGGGTGGTGTAAAATTCCTGTGGCTGAAATCAGAAAATCGGAAACATAAGTTTTTCCCTTACTTGTTTTTGTTGTCCACTTTCCATTGTTATATGATGCTTCTGTAACTGCTTCGTTAAAATGGATTCTTGGTGTTACCTTATAGGTATCACTCACACGTTTGAAGTAACTTTGAATTTCATCTCCATGAGCAAATCGGTGACTCCACTCAGGATTTGGTTCAAAACTATAGGTATACATATGAGCTGGAATGTCACAGGCAACACCAGGATAAGTATTTTCTCTCCAAGTTCCCCCTAAGTCATTTTTTTTCTCGATTATGGTTACGTCAGTGATTCCTGCTTTTTCGAGTTCGATCGCAAGTAGGATGCCAGTCATACCAGCACCGATCACTACAACGGAAGGATTTCTAAGAACTGAAGTTGTCATCTGTTTCCTCGTTTCTATTTTGTGGGAACTTTGTTATAAGAACAATGTTCCGAAATTAAGAACTGAGAAAGAATGACATCTCTTTATGATTCATTTGCAATAAAAAAAACATATGTGTGATAAAAAAGGAAAAAGTATTTTTTATAATTAGAATCATAATGATTATAAAAAATACCATTGAACAATGAATAGGTTGGTTCAGGTGGATAGTTCGCTTAATCAATGTTTGTTTTTGTATTCAATCGAATAGGTTGGTTCTATAAATGAATCCACAACCTCTCTTTTTGATTATTTTTGAGAAAAGAGGGACTTTGTGATTTTAAGACAAAAACATACGTTCCGATTCGTTTTATATTTTTTTCGAGAAATAATTATAATTAAGTATTGACTTAATTAAGTAATCGGTTAATATTTTAACCAATGAATGCTTTTGCCGCTTTAGCGGATGAGACAAGAAGAGACATCGTAAGACTAGTGGTCAAAAACGGAGAACTTACATCGACAGAAATAAGTCAGAATTTTCAAATGAGTCCTCCTGCCATTTCCCAACATCTAAAAGTATTAAAGGATGCGAATGTCCTTTTGATGAAGAAGGATGCTCAAAAACGGATCTACAGCCTAAACCAAACAGGCCTTAAAGATATGGAAGATTGGATTTTAGATATTAAAAATCTTTGGACGAAACGTTTGGACAAACTGGATCGGTATGTATTGAAGTTAAAAATGGAGAGAACAAATGATAAAAAATAATTTAGAAACAATCATCGAAAACAATCAGGTAACTTATCAAAAGTACTTTGATGTCCCGAATTCATTATTATTTGAAGTTTGGTCGAGTCCAGAACATCTAACAGAATGGTGGGGACCTGATGGATTTACACTCACAATCAATCGTTTTGATTTTTTCAATGGTGGAATTTGGGATTTTGTCATGCATGGCCCTGATGGGCATGATTATAAAAATAAAATCCAGTTTATCGAGATTCAAAGACCTGATTCTATTTTATATAAACATATCGGAGATGGCGAGGGTGACGAAGATGTAGACTTCCAATCCAAAATTATTTTTGAACCTTTTGGTGAAGGTACAAATTTAACGATGATTCAAATATTCCCAACTAAAGAAGAACTAGAACGAGTGAATGCAAAATACGGCGCCATCGAAGGTGGGAAACAACATGTGGGAAATCTTGCAAAATACTTGGAACGAATTCGGTCGTAAGTTTAAAAAATATTGATACTAACCATTTTTCTTGTTACCAATTATGTTGTTCTTTTTACTATCGTTGGCCAGACTCAAAGGCTGTTTTGTAAGTCTTCGAAACCGGGTAATCAAATTAGTATGGGTCAAGTTTGGGGATTTCTATCTTATCCTTAATCCTTGGATTGCTGATTTCTAGGGGGCTGAAATCTTTTCCTTAGCATTATTTCCGTGAAGAAATAATGCTACTCGACTTGATTCAAAAAAATAGCATCCAAACATAAGATTGTTTCTTCAAAACCTTGGTATTCAAAGTTAACGA